>NZ_JBEYFB010000006.1:0-245884 GCF_040634135.1 Streptomyces sp. NPDC007164 | reverse complement strand
CTCGTCGCCGATCTCGGCCGCCTCGAAGGCGATCTGCTGGTGCTCGGCGCCGGCGGCAAGATGGGCCCCAGCCTGTGCCGGCTCGCCCGCCGGGCGCTGGACGCCGCGGGCCGCACCGACGTGACCGTGTACGCGGTCTCCCGCTGGTCCGACAAGTCCGCCGCCGACGAGCTGGAGGCCGCCGGGGTCTCCACCGTGGCCTTCGACCTGATGGACCCGGCCGCCGACCTGGCCGAACTGCCCGACGCCGGGAACGTCGTCTTCATGGTGGGCGCCAAGTTCGGCTCCGCCGGGGCGCCTTCGCACGCCTGGGCCGTGAACGCCGCGATGCCGGACCGGGTGGCGCGCCGCTGGTCGGGGGCGCGGATCGCCGCGTTCTCCACCGGCAATGTGTACCCGCTGGTGCCGGTCTCCTCCGGCGGCTGCACCGAGAGCGACCCGGTCGGCCCGGTCGGCGAGTACGCCATGTCCTGCCTGGGCCGGGAGCGGATCTTCGACCACGCGGCGCTGACCCGTGGCACCAGGGTCGCCAACATCCGCCTCAACTACGCGGTCGACCTGCGCTACGGCGTCCTCGCCGACATCGCCTACCGGGTACAGGCCGGCGAGCCCGTCGATGTGACGACCGGTCACGCCAACGTCGTGTGGCAGGGGTACGCCAACGAGGTCGCGCTGCGCTCGCTGCTGCACGCCACCGACGGCGGGGCGTTCACCCTCAACCTCACCGGCCCCGAGACCGCTTCGGTGCGCCGCATCGCCCGGTGGTTCGGCGAGGAGTTCGGCAAGGAGCCGGTGTTCGCCGGCGAGGAGGCGCCCACCGCGCTGCTCTCCGACGCGAGCCGCTGCCACGCGCTGTTCGGCTACCCGGACGTCACGCTGCGCACCCTCGTCGAGTGGCAGGCCGACTGGCTGCGCCGCGGGCTGCCGCTGTCCGGCAAGCCCACCAAGTTCCAGGTCCGTGACGGAAGGTTCTGATCCACTCCATGTCCACTCCCTCCCTCGCGTCGACCCCCGCCCTGGACGCGCTCGCCCAGGGCGCGGTGATCCCCGCGCACCCGCTCGCCCTGCACGACGACGGCTCCTTCGACGAGCGCCGGCAGCGTGCGCTGACCCGCTACTACCTGGCCTCGGGCGCGGGCGGCGTCGCCGTCGCCGTGCACACCACCCAGTTCGAGATCCGCG
This sequence comes from Streptomyces sp. NPDC007164, assembly GCF_040634135.1. Lineage (NCBI taxonomy): Bacteria > Bacillati > Actinomycetota > Actinomycetes > Kitasatosporales > Streptomycetaceae > Streptomyces > Streptomyces sp. NPDC007164. The sequence goes on along the minus strand of NZ_JBEYFB010000006.1, from coordinate 244,702 downwards.
AGCCGGAGGTCGGTCTGTTCCGGCCGGTGCTGGAGCTCGCCGCCGAGACGATCGACGCCGAGGCCGGCCGCCCGTTCATCAAGGTCGCCGGGGCCTGCGGGTACACGGCCCAGGCTGTGGCGGAGGCGGAGACCGCCGCCGAGCTCGGCTACGACGCGGTGCTGCTCAGCCCGGCCGTGCCCGGCGCGGACGAGAAGGGGCTGCTGGAGCGGGCGCGGGCGGTCGGCGAGGTGCTGCCGGTGATCGGCTTCTACCTCCAGGAGGCGGTCGGCGGACGGTACCTGTCGCCGCACTTCTGGTCCTCGTTCACCGATCTGCCGAACACGGCAGCGGTGAAGATCGCCCCGTTCGACCGCTACCGCACCGCCGATGTCGTACGCGCCGTGGCCGCCGCCGACCGGGCCGACGAGGTGGCGCTGTACACCGGCAACGACGACGACATCATCGGTGATCTGCTCACCCCGTACGAGACGGCGGGCGGCAGTCCCCGCTGGTTCGCGGGCGGGCTGCTCGGCCAGTGGGCCGTGTGGACCGGCTCCGCGGTGACGCTCCTGGACGACGTCCGCAGGGCCCGCGGCGGGGACCACGCGGCGATGGTGCGCTGCCTGGCCCGGCGCCCCGAACTGACCGATGCCAACAGCGCGGTCTTCGATGTGCGCGGCGCGTTCCGCGGCTGCATCGCCGGGGTCCACGAAGTGCTGCGCCGCCAGGGCCTGTTGGCGAACATCCGGTGCCTGGACCCGGCCGAGACGCTCTCCCCCGGACAGGCCGAGGAGATCAGCCGGGTGGCCGCGGCCTACCCTTGGCTGACCGATGACGCCTTCGTTGCGGAGCACCTCGATGCCTGGCTCTCCTGATCCTGCCGACCGCTCCCGGGTGGTCGTCGCCGTACCGCCCGGCCTGCGCGCCCAGTTCTTCACCGCCGAGGTGTGGCGTGAGCTGGAGCGGGCGGCCGAACTCACCGTCGTCGACGACCACTGGGACCGGGCGGCGGTCGCGGCAGCGCTGCCCGGCGCCCGTGCGCTGATCACCTCGTGGCGGGCGCCCAAGGTGGACGCCGGACTCCTCGCGTCGGCCGACCGGCTGGAGCTGGTGGCGCACACCGGTTCGGCGGTCGCGCCCTATGTCACCGAGGACGTGTTCCGGCGGGGCATCCTGGTCACCCAGGCCGGTGACGAGATGGCCCGCCCGGTCGCCGAGGTGGCCCTCGCCTTCACGCTCTCGCTGCTGCACCGCATCCAGCGCTTCGACCACGCCTTGCGCGGCGGGCTGGAGTGGGCGGCGGCGAGCGAGGCCCCGCCGCGCCACGAGATCCACGGCAGCGACATCGGCGTGATCGGTGCCTCCCGCACCGGGCGCGCCTACATCGCCCTGGTGCGGGCGATGGGCGCGCGGGTGAGCGTCACCGACCCGTATCTGTCCGCCGCGGACGCCGAGGCGCTCGGGGTGGAGTCCGTACCCCTCGAAACGCTGCTTTCGCGCAGCAGGATCGTGGCCGTGCACGCGCCGGTCACCGAGGAGACCCACCGGATGATCGGGGCCGGGCAGCTGGCGCTGATGCCGGACGGGGCGGGTCTGGTGAACACTGCCAGGTCGTGGCTGGTGGACGAGGACGCGCTCCTCGCCGAACTGGCCTCGGGCCGGCTGGACGCGGCGATCGATGTCTTCGACGCCGAACCGCTGCCCGCGGACCACCCGTTCCGTTCGCTGCCCAACGTGCTGCTGACCCCGCACCAGGCGGCGGGCAGCGTCGAGTGCCGGCAGCGGCTCGGCGCCAGCGCCGTCGACGAGGTGCTGCGGCTGCTCGCCGGGCGCCCCCCGGTCCACGCCGTCACCGCCGACGCCCTCACCCGTCTGCACTGAGGGCTCACCTAACCCTCAACACCCGTACCGATCAGGAGATTTCACTTCATGCGACTGATGCGCATCGGCGAGCCGGGCCACGAGCGCCCGGTCCTCGTCTGCCCCGAGGGCCGTCACTACGACCTGTCCGGCATCACCGAGGACATCGACGGCGCGTTCCTCGCCGCGCTCGCCGACGACCCGCACCTGGTGCCCGCCGCGCCGGTGCTCCCGGAGACGGACATCACCGGTCAGCGGATCGGCGCCCCGGTGGCCCGGCCCTCCGCGCTGCTCTGCATCGGGCAGAACTACGCGGCCCACGCGGCGGAGTCGGGGGCCGAGCCGCCCGAGCAGCCGATCCTCTTCTACAAGTCGCCGAACACCGTCGTCGGCCCGTACGACGACGTGCTGATCCCGCGCGGCTCGAAGAAGACGGACTGGGAGGTGGAGCTGGCCGTGGTGATCGGCCGCCGCGCCTCCTACCTGGACTCCCCCGCCGACGCCGCCGCGCACATCGCGGGCTACGCCGTCAGCAACGACGTCTCCGAACGGGCCTTCCAGCTGGAGCAGTCGGGCGGGCAGTGGTCCAAGGGCAAGAGCTGCGCGACGTTCAACCCGCTGGGCCCGGTGCTGGTGACGGCCGACGAGGCCGGCGACCCGCAGCAGCTGCGGCTGCGCAGCTTCGTCAACGGTGAGCCCCGGCAGGACTCCTCCACCGCGGACATGATCTTCAGCGTGGCGCATCTGGTGCACCATCTGTCGCAGTACCTGGTGCTGGAGCCCGGCGACGTCATCAACACCGGCACCCCGCAGGGCGTGGCGCTGTCCGGCCGCTTCCCCTACCTGGGCCCGGACGATGTGATGGAGGTCGAGATCTCGGGCCTCGGCCGGCAGCGCAGCGTCTGCCGGCCCGCGTAACGGCGCTCAGTCCTCCGGGAGTTCGACCGGGGCGATGTCGTCGAAGACATCGCCCGGGCCGGGGTTCGTCGCATCGGTCGCGCCGCCGAACCGGGTCATCACACCCCAGACGGCGTTGAGCGCGGTCTGTACGGCGCCCTCGGCCCAGCCGGCCGTCCAGGAGATGTCGTCGCCCGCGAGGAACAGCCCCCGGCGGTCGGCGGGCAGCCGGTCCTGCATGAAGTGGGTGAACAGCCGCCGCTGGTAACGGTAGTGGCCCGGCAGGTTGGCCTTGAACGCGCCCATGAACCACGGCTCGTTCTCCCAGGAGACCGTGACCGGGTTGCCGATGATGTGCTTCCTGATGTCGACGTCCGGGTAGATCTCGCCGAGCGACTTCAGCATGACGTCCATCCGCTCGTTCGGGGAGAGCGGCAGCCACTTCAGGCTGTCGTCGCACCAGGTGTACGAGAGGCAGATCACGGCGGGCCGGTCGGGGCCGTCGTCCAGCAGATACGTCCCCCGGGTCATCCGGTCGGTGAGCGTCATCGACATGGCCTCCCGTCCCGTGGTCCCGTCCTTGTCGAGCCAGAACGGCCGGTCGACGGGGACGAAGAGCTTGGACGACTCCATGTAGTGGGTGCGCTCCATCGCCGTCCAGTGGTCGATCGGGAAGAGCGCGTCGTCGCAGTCGATCTTCGAGAGCAGCAGCCAGGACTGCCCGGTGAAGATCGCGGCCGGGTAGGTGCGGATGTCGCCGGTGGCGTCGGTGACGGTGATCCGGTTGCCGGCGGTGCGGTTCAGCCGGGTCACGGCGGGGCGCGGTTCCCCGTCGTGCAGCGAGGACAGCGACGTGCCGAGCGGCCAGTGGACGATCTTCCGCGGCTCGCGGTCCCAGAGCCGCAGCGGGAGCTGCTGGCTGCCGCCGACGATGCCCCGGTGGTGGTCGTCCGCCTCGGTGTAGACAACACGGAGGATCTCCAGGATGGAGTTGGGGAAGTCGGTGTCCCAGCCGCCGGTGCCGAAGCCGACCTGGCCGAAGATCTCCCGGTGCCGGAACGACTTGAAGGCGTCGGAGTCGCAGAGGAATCCGTAGAAGGTCTGGTTGTCGAGCTTCTGGACGAGCTCCGACCAGATCTCCCGGATGCGGGGCACATCGCGCTCACGCATCGCGCGGTTCATGTCGGAGAAGTCCGCGCCCTCCTCCAGACAGCGGTTCCAGGCGTCCATCACATCGCGGTAGACCTGCGGCAGGTCGTCGATGGTCCGCGCGTAGTGGGACTCGCCCTTGAGGTCGACGACCGTCGAGGGGGTGGCCGGGGAGAGCGGGTTGGGGAACGGCTTCGTCTCCAGGCCGACCAGGTCGATGTAGTGCTGGAGCGCGGTGGAGGACGGCGGGAAGCGCATCGCCCCCATCTCGGCGGTGAGTTCCGGGTCGCAGCCGTCGAATCCGACGGTGCGCAGCCGGCCACCGATCTGGTCCGCCTCGTAGACGACGGGCCTGAGCCCCATCTTCATCAGCTCGTAGGCGGCGACGATGCCGGACAGCCCGCCGCCGATGACGGCGACCTCGGTGCCGTGTTCGGTCGCCGGTATCTGCCCGATGCCGGCGGGGTGCGCCAGGAAGTCGTCGTACGCATAGGGGAAGTCCGGCCCGAACATGGTGATCGGCTCGGTGGCGTCGGTGTGCTGGACGGCGTTGGGCACCGTGGACGTCATGGGGTACGGACTCCTTGCGCGAAAGACAGTGGAACGGTGGGGCGGGCTCAGACGAGGGAGCCGTACAGGCCGGGGCGGCGGTCGTGCAGATACGGGTTGGCGGTCCGCGAGGCGCTCAGCAGCGCCGGGTCCACCTCGCCGACCACCAGTTCCTTTCCGCGTCCGGCGCGGCTGCGGACGGCGCCGTCGGGACCGGCCAGGCAGCTCAGCCCGACAAACTCGAACTCGCCCTCCGGGCCGGCCCTGTTGACGTACGCGACGTACATCTGGTTCTCGAAGGCGCGGACCGGTACGAGGGACTCGGCGACGAACTGGAAGGGGTGCATCTGCGCGGTGGGCACCAGCAGCAGATCGGTGCCCGCGAGGGCGTGGGCGCGGACGTTCTCCGGGAACTCGACGTCGTAGCAGATCATGATCCCGATGCGTACGCCGTCCAGATCGGCCTGGACCACGGTCTGCTCGCCCGGGGTGAACCACTCGTGCTCGAAGGCGCCGAAGAGGTGGGTCTTGCGGTAGTTGGCGAGCGGTGTCCCGTCCGGGCCGATGAGCTGTGCGGCGTTGAAGGTCCGCTCACCGGAACGCTCGGGATAGCCGTAGAGGACGGCGAGTCCGTGCCGGGCGGCGATCGCACCGACGGCCAGGGCGGCCGGCCCGTCGGCCGGCTCGGCCAGCCGGTCCACCTCGGCGCCGATCGCGTAGCCGGTCAGGAACAGCTCGGGGCAGACCAGGAGCCGCGCCCCGGCGTCGGCCGCGCGCCGCGCCGCGCCGTCGAGCACCTCGATGTTCCCGGCCACGTGCCCGGGTCGTCCGGAGTTCTGGAGCAGGGCGGTGCGCAACGGCGGCATGGCTGACCTCGGGCGGAGCGGGCTGGCGGGGACGTATCGAAGGTACGGTCCGCCGCTCGTGCCGGACAAGGCGCGAGTGTTGCGCATGGACCGTCGATTCGTTGCGCGCTCGGAGGCAGCGTGGCGATTCGTTGCGCGGCGAGAAACACACAGGTCAAGGATGTGATGGAGGCAACGGGCCGGGGCGGTCCGAGGGCTGCCGCTAGCCTGGCGTACTGCTGTACGTGAGGGAGGGACGCAGTGCGGGACGACGCGCGCGGGCACTGGGTGGACGAGGTGGCGGGGCTGGCGGGGCGCTGGCTCGGGCCGGGCGTACTGCCGGAGGGGCCGCGGCCCGATGAATGGTGGGCCGCGCTGGCGGCGCGCACCGCACTGGCCGCGCTGGCGTCCCAGGGGGAGTCGGACGACGTCGCCAGAGCGTTGGCGGCCGCCGTGGGTCTCGGCCTCGACACGGGCACGGAGTCCTTACCGGTTCTTCGGCACCCGACCGCTGTGCGTTCCGCGGAGCCGGTCCGCAGCCGCAAGGTGGTGGAGGACGCCGGGCATGCGTGGCCCGCCTGGTCACCGCCGCCCGGCGATCGCGATCCGGCGTCCCGCTGGCCGAGGCCGCCGGTCACTCCCGCCCGGTACCTGGAGGGGCCGGAGGGTCCTGCGGAGGAACTGTCCGCAGCCGAGCTGGGGCGTCGTCTCCTGACGGATCATCTCCGCACCGGTGCGGAGGAGCAGCTCGACGAAGCGGAGGCCGTTCTTCGGAGCGTGGTCCGAGGGGTGCCCTCGGACGGAGCGCACCCGGAATCCGCCTACGGCGACCTCGCGTGGGCCCTGCTTCTCCGGTTCGTCCGCTCCGAGCAGCGGGAGGACCTCGACGCGGCGATCGAATACGCGATGGTCGCCCGAGTCTTCGACCAGCCCTCCGACCCCGGGGCCGCGCACCCGCCTCCGTGGGAGACCGTGCTCGGAATGGCGCTTCTGGCCCGCCACGACCTGACGGGCCGCGGGGTGGATCTCGACAACGCGGTCGCCTCGCTGGAGCGCTCCGCGGCCGGGCTGCGCGGCGACGATCCCGACCTCGACACCGTTCTGTCGGCGCTGGCGGACGCGCTGCTCTGCCGGCACGGCCAGCGCGGGAACGCGGCGGACCTGCGGCGGGCCGGGGAGCTGCGGTACAACGTCGAGCAGTATCCCTCGCTCGCCACCGCCCGGTTCGCGGCCTATCTGGGCAGTGGCGACCCGGAAGCACTCGACGACGCCGTGGCCGCGGGGACGGCGTCGGTGGAACAGGCCCGGGACCCGGCGCAGCGCGCCTGGAGCCTGAACAACCTGGCCGGGTACCTGCTCGCACGCCACGAGGCGTCGCGGGATCCGTCGGATGCCGCCGCGGCGGTGGACCGGCTGAACAGCGCCCGGGAACTGCTGCGGCGCGGAACCACCAGCTACGCGGCGGTGTCGCTGAACCTCGCCCGCGCCCTCATGGCGGGTCCGACGCCCCTGCGCGTCCGGGCCGCCCGGCTGACGGGCGAGGCACTGGACACGGAGCACACCACACTCGCCCTCCAGGCGCAGGCACTCGAACTGCTCTGCGCGGTCGCCGAGTTCGACGGCGGCCGCTCCCCGGTGGTGGAGGTCCGGGCGGAGGACCTCGACCTGCGGCTCGGCGCCCTCGTGGAACGGCTGAACGCGGAGTCGGCCGGCTCCCGTGTCTCCTCCCTGCGGTGGGCCCGGGCCCGGCTCCGCCGGGGTATGGGCAGTACGAGGAGAGTCACGAGCTGGCTCGGGAGGTCCTCGGCGACCGGGTGTGGGATGTGCTGGCTCAGCCCGATCCCGCGGAGGCCTACCGCTGTGCCCGGCGAACCCTCGACGAAGCGGCGGAGATGGCGGCCTGGCTGTCGGCCGACGAGCAGCCGGGCGAGGCCTTCGCCGCGGTCGAGTCCGCACGCGATCTCGCTCTGCACGCCGCGACCGGCACGGACCCGGTCGCGGACCGTCTCGCCGCCGTCGGCAGCGACGACCTGCGAAGGCGGTGGCTGCTCGCGAGGGAGCGCGAGGTCCTGTCCTCCGGGCCCGCGGCCCTTCGCCGGGAACTCGGCGTCCCACCGGCCGGACAGGATCGTCAACGGCTCCTTGCGGAGGTACGGCAGGCTCTGTCACCGCGCGGCCGGATCGGGCCGGCCCCGGCGGCGAGCCTCCTGGAGAGGCCCTCGCTCCCCGGGCTCACCGAGCAGGTCCGCGCCGTCGACGCCGACGCCGTTGTGCACCTGGTCATGGGGCGCGGCGCCACGCCGGGCAGGGCGCTGGTCCTGCACGCGGCAGGAGATGTGACGGCGCTGCAACTGCCGTACCTCTGCGAGAGCTCCGTGAAGCTGCGCCGGTTCGTGCTGGCGCACGACAGGAGCCTGCGGTTCCCCGAGGACAAGAGGGCGGACAACGAGTGGGGCAAGGCGCTGCGAGGGGTGTACGGATGGTCCTGGCAGGCGGTGGTGGGGCCGCTCCTGAGTCATCTGTCGTCCCGCCCCGAGCTCGCGGAGCGGCCGGTTCCGCAGGTGGTGCTGGTGCCCACGGGCGCTCTGGGACTGGTGCCCTGGCACGCCGCCCGACGAAGGGGCGACGGACCTGGATGGCATTACGCGATCGAGGACGCCCTCTTCAGCTACGCGCCGTCAGCAGGCTCTCTGGGCGGCTTCGCCGACCGGGCCCAGGCCCCTCTGGACGGCGCGGGGCTGGTGGTGGCGGACCCGTCCGACGATCTGCCGCACGCCCGGCAGGAAGGCGGTGACCTCCACCGCTGGTACTACGCCAAGGGACCCCGGCTCGGCCGTTCCGGCGATCCGGTCGCCGCCCCGGCCACACCGCGGACGGTTCTCGGCTCGCTCCTCGCGGACACGGCTTCCGGCGCACCCCCCGTGGCCCACTTCGCCTGCCACGCCCGCAGTTGTGCCCCCGCAGCCGATTCCCACCTGGTCCTCGCCGGTGGACAGAGGCTCACGGTGGCCGCCCTGCTGCGGAGCGTCCGCCCCACCGGTCGTCGCGACGGCCCTCTGGTCGTGCTTTCCGGGTGTGCCACGGCCGTACCGGGTGATCGTTACGACGAGTCGCTCAGCCTCGCCACCGCCTTCGCGTCGGCGGGAGCCGCCGCGGTCGTCGCCACCCTGTGGGCGGTGCGCGACGAGGACGCGGCGCAGTTGATGACGGACTTCCACCACTTCCTCAACCTCGATGGGCTGCCCGCCGCCGAAGCCCTGCGCCAGACCCAGTTGCGCGCGCTCGCACGGGCGCGCCGCCGGACCGCGGGCGGGAGCGCCGCGGGGCGGACCAGGGCCGAGGACCCAGTGCACTGGGGGGCCTTCCTCCACTACGGGAGGGGGGTTCCCGGCGCCCTCGGTACACACCCCGGTCCGGAGGCGGAGGCCGGGCACGCCGCAGGGCGTACGGCGCAGACCCGCTCGCCGATCTTCGCCAGGATGCCCGGGGGCGAACGCTCCGAAGCCGTCTGGCTGTGTCCGGAGGCCGGCTGTCCGTACCGGGCCAAGGGCGACGCGAAGGCGCCGTTCGACGAGGACACCTGCCCCCGGCATCCCCGCCAGGCTCTGAGGCGGGAGTAGCACGTGGGCGAACTCGTGAAGGGCATGGTGGAGCCGCTCGCCAAGCGGTGGACAGCGGCGATGAGTGGCCCACTGGTGCTGTTCTGGCTGGCCGGAGCCCTGCTCGTCGCGCTGCGTCACGGTGGTCTGCCGGACCTCTGCCCGGCGGGGTCGCGGGGCCCGGCCGAGCCGGCCTGCCGACTGGTGGGGCAGGGACCGTGGGGGGTCGCTCTGACCGCCGCAGCGGCGACCGCGGTGATGGTCCTCTGCGCGATGGGGCTGTCGGCCGTGGCGTCCCCCCTGCTGGAGACGCTGGCGGGGAAGTGGGGGACGTCGGCCCCGGTGGTGGCCTTCGCCCGGCTGCGTACCGCCCGTCACGCGGTCCGCCGTGAGCGGCTCGGAGGGCGGGCCGACGACCTGTCCGGTCCCGGCGATCTGGCCGGTGACCGACTGGCCGTGTGGCGGACGCAGAACGCCTGGCGGCGTACCGGGGCCCGACGGATGTGGTCGCACTATCCGCGGCGGCGCGACGAATTGCGTCCCACCGCGGTGGGCAACGCACTGCACGGGTGGCCGCCGGAATCGAGCGGAACTACGGACTGTCCCTGCCCGTCTGCTGGGGGCCGTTCGTCGAGTGCCTGGAGTCCACGGCTCGCGAGCGCCTGGTCGCCTCGGCGACCCGGGTGTCGGGCCGCACGCAGGCGCTGGTCTGCGCTGCCGTCGCACCGCTGTGGGCCCTGGTCCTGAGCGGTGCGGTGGCCCGGCTGTGCTGGCTGGTGGCCTGCGCGCTGTGCGTCTGGGGTGCGTACCGGGCCCTGCGCTCCGGCGTCGAACAGTACTGCGAGCATGTGCGGGACGTCTTCGCCGTGCACCGGGTCCGGCTCTACCACGCGGCAGGCTTCGCACCGCCGGCCTCGACCGAGGCGGAGGTGGCCTGCGGCCGCCTGTTGAGCAGGGCGCTGGCGATGGAGCTGACCGACGACGTCGCGCACGCGTGGCCGGATACTCCGTAGGAACCCCGGGTCAGCGTGGGGCGGCGGCTTCGGACCGCTCGGGGTCCGATCCGTCGGGCGGTCCCGCCGCATACCGCCGCAGCAGCGGCGACAGCACCAGTACGGACTTCGTCCGCTCCACGTACGGTTCGCCCGCGATCCGCTCCAGCACCTGTTCGAAGTGGCGCATGTCGGCGGCGAAGACCTGCACGATCGCGTCGGCATCCCCGGTCACCGTGGACGCCGAGGCGATCTCCGGATAGCGCGCGAGCCCCCGCTTGATCGCCTCCGGCGAGGTGTTGCGGCTGCAGTAGATCTCGATGAACCCCTCGGTCTCCCAGCCCAGCGCCGCCGGGTCGACCCGGACCGTGAAGCCGGTGATGGCGCCCTCGGCGCGCAGCCGGTCCACCCGGCGTTTCACGGCGGGCGCGGACAGGCCGATCATCGCGCCGATGTCCGCGTAGGAGCGCCGGGCGTCTTCGGCGAGGGCGTGGACGATGCGTTCGTCGAGGTCGTTCAGGCGCACTTCGGGCGGTTCACTTCTCTGCGATGGCCGGTGTCGGGGGCGGCGCGGGCCGCCCCCGAAGTAGACCATGGCACGCCCGCCCGGGCGCGCTCACGGCGGTGTGCGACCGGTCAGAACGGGAACCGCGAACGGCCGTGCTGCACCGAGATCCACTTCTGGGTGGTGAAGGCCTCGATCATGGAGTCGCCGTTCAGCCGGCCGAGGCCGGAGCTCTTCTCGCCGCCGAAGGGGACGATCGGCTCGTCGTGGACCGTGCCGTCGTTGATGTGGATCATGCCGGTGTGGATGCGCTGCCCGACCCGTACGCCGCGCTCGATGTCGCCGGTGTGCACCGCGCCGCTCAGGCCGTACGGGGTGTCGTTGGCGATCCGGACCGCCTCGTCCTCGCCGTCGAACGGGATGAGCAGTGCGACCGGGCCGAAGATCTCCTGGGAGAGCACGGGGGAATCGGCGGCCAGCCCGGTCAGCACGGACGGGCTCACCAGATTGCCGTCGGCGCTGCCGTGCAGCAGAGCCGTCGCACCGGCCGCCACGGTCTGGTCGACGAGCGTGGAAATGGCCTCGGCCTGCGAGGAGTTGATCAGCGGGCCGATCACGGTGTCCGGCTCGGCCGGGTCGCCGACCTTGAGCGAGGCGACCTTGGCGACGAACTTCTCGGTGAACTCCCGCTCCACCGCCCGGTCGACCAGGATCCGGTTGGCAGCCATGCAGACCTGGCCCTGGTGCACGTACCGGCTGAAGACGGCCGCGTCCACGGCGTAGTCGAGATCGGCGTCGTCGAGGACGATCAGCGCGCTGTTGCCGCCGAGTTCGAGCACGACGCGCTTGAGGTTGGCCGCGCACACCGTGGCGACATGCCGTCCCACCCGGTCCGAGCCGGTGAAGGAGATGACCTGCGGCACGGGGTGCTCCAGCAGGGCGTCACCGATCTCGGCGATGTCGGTGACCACGACGTTGAGCAGGCCGGCCGGCAGCCCGGCCTCCTCGAACACCTTCGCCACCAGCGTGCCGCCGCAGACCGGGGTGTTCTGGTGCGGCTTGAGCACCACCGCGTTGCCGAGCGCCAGGGCGGGGGCGACCGACTTCAGGGACAGCAGGAACGGGAAGTTGAAGGGGCTGATGACGCCGACGACGCCGACGGGCACCCGGTAGACCCGGTTCTCCTTGCCCTCGGTCGGCGAGGGCAGGATCTGCCCGGTGGGGCGCAGCGCGAGCTGGACCGACTCCCGCAGGAACTCCTTGGCGAGGTGCAGTTCGAAGGCCGCCTTCAGCCGGGTGCCGCCCAGCTCCGCGACGATCGCGTCGGCGATCTCGGACTCGCGCTCCTCGACGATCCGCAGCGCCCGCTCCAGCACCGTGCGCCGGGTGTACGGGTTGGTCTCGCCCCAGGCCCGCTGGGCGTCCTGCGCGGACCGGTACGCCCGGTCGACCTCGTCGGCCGTGGCGACCGTGATCGAGGCGAGCTTCTCACCGTTGTACGGGTTGAAGTCGATGATGTCCCAGGAACCCTTGCCCGGCCTCCACTCTCCGTCGATGAACTGATGGGCCAGGTCGGTGAAGAAGGACATGAGTTCCCTTACCACGGAGGAACGGACAGCTGATTGAGCTTCATGTTACTTAGATCGACCGGCAATTGGGGGGCGGCGGCGGACAGCTGGAACCGGACAGCCGCACGGCCCTTCGCGGCCCCCGCAGACAGCGGTGCCCCTCCGGGCCGCAGCGGCCGGGAGGGGCACCGAAGCCGTCCGGGAGGCATCAGCTCCAGCTGGCGTGCAGCGGCTTGCCCTCGGCGTAGCCCGCGGCGCTCTGCACCCCGACGACCGCCTTCTCTGCGAACTCCGCCAGGGAGGCCGCACCGGCGTAGGTGCAGGAGGAGCGGACACCCGCGATGATCGAGTCGATCAGGTCCTCGACGCCGGGCCTGGCCGGGTCGAGGAACATCCGCGAGGTGGAGATGCCCTCCTCGAACAGGGCCTTGCGGGCCCGGTCGTAGGAGGACTCGTCCGACGTGCGGTTCTTCACGGCGCGCGCGGACGCCATGCCGAAGGACTCCTTGTAGAAGCGGCCGTCGGCGGACTGCTGGAGGTCGCCGGGCGACTCGTACGTACCGGCGAACCAGGAGCCGATCATCACGTTGGACGCGCCCGCGGCGAGCGCCATCGCGACATCGCGCGGGTGCCGGACGCCGCCGTCCGCCCAGACGTGCTTGCCGTACTTCTTCGCCTCGGCGGCGCACTCCAGAACGGCGGAGAACTGCGGCCGGCCCACGCCGGTCATCATCCGGGTGGTGCACATGGCGCCGGGGCCGACACCGACCTTGATGATGTCCGCGCCGGCCTCGACGAGGTCGCGCACGCCCTCGGCGGCGACGATGTTGCCGGCGACGATCGGGACGTGCGGGTCGAGCCCGCGCACGGCCCGGACCGCGTTGATCATGGACTCCTGGTGGCCGTGGGCGGTGTCCACGACGAGCGTGTCGACGCCCGCGTCGAGGAGCTGCTTGGCCTTGCCCGCGACGTCGCCGTTGATGCCGACGGCGGCGGCGATCCGCAGCCTGCCCTGCGCATCGGTGGCGGGGGTGTAGAGGGTGGCGCGCAGTGCGGCCTTGCGGGTGAGGATGCCGACGAGCCGGCCGTCCGCGTCGACCGCGGGGGCGAGCTTGCGGTTGGCGCCGTCCAGCCTGTTGAACGCGTCGCGCGGGTCGATGTCCGCCTCCAGCAGCACCAGGTCCTTGGTCATGACCTCGGAGAGCTGGGTGAAGCGGTCGACGCCGGTCAGGTCGTGCTCGGTGACGACGCCGACGGGGCGCTGCTCCTCGTCGACGACGACGCCCGCGCCGTGCGCGCGCTTCGGCAGCAGCGACAGGGCGTCGGCGACCGTCTGGCCCGGGGCCAGCACGATCGGTGTGTCGAGCACCAGGTGTCGCGTCTTCACCCAGGAGATGACGTCGGTGACGACCTCGATCGGGATGTCCTGCGGGATGACGACGATGCCGCCGCGGCGGGCGATCGTTTCGGCCATCCGGCGGCCCGCGATGGCCGTCATGTTCGCGACGACGAGGGGGATGGTGGTGCCGGTGCCGTCGGGCGAGGAGAGATCGACACCCTGGCGGGAACCGACTGCCGAACGGCCCGGGACCATGAAGACATCGTCGTACGTGAGGTCGTACGGGACCGAGGGGGACTCTGTGTAACGACCAGTACCGGGCTCAAGAAAACGCATAACGCTCATTTTTTCATACGAAATGGAGCAGGTCGCTTCCACGAAGACACAACAAAGGACACCCGCGTTCGTATGTTCCTCCGAAGGAACCGGACGGGCGTCCCGGGCAAGTGGAACCTGCCTTGCCCGCGGACCCTACCCGAAAGGCATTCGAATCATTCGCGATCATCTTCCCTGGACCTGGTGACAAGGGGTCCGGTAGCTTCAAACTCGCAGGTCCCGTGGGTCTCGACTACGCCCCGGAGGAACAGCCGGAAGGGTCACAACTTCCGTCACCCGTACGACCGGAGAGGATCACGACCCACCCGTGGAGAGCGAACTGCCGGACATCTACTGCCCGTTCCCCCAGCTCACCAACCCGAACGTCGGACACACCCGGGACCATCTCGACGAATGGACCCGCAACACCGGTCTGGTGCACCGCGATTCGGCCAGGGACCGCTTCGTGCAGGCGGACTTCGGATCGTTCGTCGGCATGGTGTATCCGACCGCCGACAGCAAGAACCTCGACCTCGTCGCGGACTGGTTCGTCTGGCTGTTTCTCGTCGACGACCAGCTCGACGACGGCCATCTGGGCCGCAGCCCCGAGCGGGTACGGGACGTGGTCGAGCTGATGCGGACCGTCATCGAGGGCGACGCCCCGGCCCCGCTGCCGGACGGGCGGCTCCCCGCCGCCGTGGTCGCCCTGGCCGATCTGTGGGAGCGGACGACGCCGACCGCGGCCCCGCACTGGCGCACCCGGTTCGGCTGGCACCTCACCACGTACCTCACGACGGCCACCACCTGGGAGGCGGGCAACCGGGCCGCCGGCGTGGTGCCGACCGAGGAGACGTACATCGCCAAGCGGCGCCATACCGGCGCGATACACGTCTGCATGGACCTGATAGAGATCGTGGCCGGGATCGAGGCTCCCGAGTCGATCCACAACGACTCCCGGTTCATCACCGCGCTGGAAGCCTCGTGCAACGTCGTGTGCTGGGCCAACGACGTGTACTCGTACGAAAAGGAGCAGGTGCTCGGCGAGATCCACAACCTCGTCCATCTGGTCCGGCACCACCGCGGCTACGGACAGCGGCAGGCGCTCGAACACGTCTGCGCGGAGATCACGACGGAGACCGAGCGCTTCCTCGCCGCCGAGGCCGAGCTGCTGGCGGCGTACCCGCAGCTGTCCTGGATGCTCAAGCCATATCTGGAGGGAATGCGCAGCTGGATGCGCGGCAACCTCGACTGGTCGCGGCAGACCCCGCGCTACAACCCGGCCGACGTGAGTCAGTACGAGGAGCCGGAGGAATATCTGGAGGCGACGGTCCTGGGCGTGGTCCCGGACTGAACCGCCGGACATGGAAACGCCCGGACGGCGCACGCGCTGTCCGGGCGTTTCCATGTCCGCGACCGGGGGCGGCCGCTGCCGCCCCCGGTGTGGATCAGTCGCCGTCCGGGTCGGCCCGCTCCAGCGCCGGCCGCTGCGGTGCCGCCGACTCCGTGAGCAGGTAGTCGGCCGCCGCGGTGTCCGTCACCAGGCTGGTGACCAGCCCGGACCTCAGTACCGCCCCGATCGCCGCGGCCTTGCGCTGGCCGCCCGCGATCGCCACCACCTCGGGGATCCGGCGCAGCCGGTCGGCCTCGACCGTGATGCACCGCTCCCCCAGGTCCCGGCCGACCCGCCGCCCCTCGGTGTCGAAGAGGTGCGCCGACATCTCCGCCGCGACACCGAGCGAGGCGTAGTGCGCCCGCTCCTCGTCGGTGAGCATGTCGTGGACGGTCGAGATGCCCGGCTCCCAGGAGCCGATGGAGACCGCCGCGACCGTCACCTTGTCGAAGTAGTCGAAGGCGCGGGCGATGCCGGTCTGGTGGCGCAGCGCGGCGGCCGTCGCCGGGTCGGGCAGCAGCATCGGCGCGTAGATGGGGTGGGCCTCGCCGCCGGACACCTGGGCGGCCCGCCGGACCGCCTCGACGGAGCCGCGCTCGGCCGTCCCCGCGTCGTACACCCCGGTGAGCTGCACGACCGTGCACGGCGGCAGCCGGTCGAGCGCCGCCGCCATGTGGATGGTGGACCGGCCCCAGGCCAGCCCGAGCACATCGCCCTCGTTCACCAGTTCGCCCAGGAGATCGGCCGCGACCTCGCCCAGGTTCTCCGGGTCCGGTGCGTCGTCCTGCTCCTCGGCCGGGGACTCGACGACGACCGCGTGACGCAGCCCGTAGCGGGCACGGAGCGCGTCGGAGCGCTCGGCGTCCAGTTCGGCGGGGACGCGGATCTCGATCCGTACGAGGTCGCGCTCAAGAGCCGTCTCCAGGACCCGGGCCACCTTGAAGCGGCTGACGCCGAACTCCTCGGCGATCTGGATCTTCGACTTGCCCTCAAGGTAGAAGCGACGGGCCATGGCCGCCGCCTGCACCAGCTCCGCGGGCCCCATCCGCAGGGCGGACCTGCCCGCCGACATTGCAGACACCGCGATCTCCTCACTGCTGTTCACACTCTCGATACGCCGTTCATCCTGTCAGATCCGGCGTTCCTTGATCGGTCCCGTCGGACCGAGTTCATCTGTCCTTGGCCGGGCGGACCCGCAATCGGGAGCGGGAGCCGGCCGCGGCGTCAGTGGGCGCACGCCCAGGCCGCCGAGGCGGTGGCCCCGTCGGCCCGGGCACGCAAAGCCCGCACGGCTTCGGCCGGGTCCGTCGCCCCGTACACCGCCGAACCCGCGACGAAGACGTCCGCCCCGGCCTCGGCGCACCGCTCGATGGTGGACGCGGAGACGCCACCGTCGACCTGGAGCCACAGTTCGAGGCCGTGCTTGGAGATCAGCTCACGGGTGCGGCGGATCTTCGGCAGCATGATGTCCAGGAAGGCCTGGCCGCCGAAGCCCGGCTCCACCGTCATGATCAGCAGCATGTCGAGCTCGGGGAGCAGGTCCTCGTACGGCTCGATGGGCGTCGCGGGCTTGAGTGCCATGGAGGCACGGGCGCCCTTGGCCCGGATCTCCCGCGCCAGCCGCACGGGGGCCGCCGCGGCCTCCGCGTGGAAGGTGACCGAACCGGCACCGGCCTCGACGTACCGGGGCGCCCAGCGGTCCGGGTCCTCGATCATCAGATGGCAGTCCAGCGGGGTGTCCGTGGCCCGGCTGAGCGATTCGACGATGGGCACACCGAGGGTCAGATTGGGCACGAAGTGGTTGTCCATCACATCGACGTGGAGCCAGTCGGCGCCTTCGACTGCCTTCGCCTCCTCGGCGAGGCGGGCGAAGTCGGCGGACAGGATGCTGGGGTTGATCTGGGCCATGTCCCAAGCCTGCCATGTTCCGCGTCACTTCCCCGCCCCGGTGCGGGCCAAAGCCTCACGGGATCATTACAGTTCGCCCGATCCGGGGCTCCCGGCCGCACGATCCGGGCGTTTCGGTCCCGCGCGGGGGCTCCGGGGGCCGTCGCCGCCGGAGCGTGCGGAGCGGTCGCAGCGGCCCCCGAGGCCCGTCGAAGCGCTCAGGCGGTACGTCGCAGCAGCGCCAGATACATCGCGTCGGTGCCGTGCAGATGCGGCCACAGCTGGACGTCGGGGCCGTCGCCCAGCGCGGGCACGCCCGGCATCAGCGGGCGGGCGTCCACCCACTCGGCCTCCACGGGCTGACCGCCGCGCCCCTTGAGCACGTCCTCGACGACCACCCGGGTCTCCGCGAGGTGCGGCGAGCAGGTCGCGTAGCCGACGACGCCGCCGACCCGTACCGCCTTCAACGCCTCGCGCAGCAGGCCGCGTTGGAGCGGGGCGAAGTGCTCCAGGTCCTCCGGGCGGCGGCGCCAGCGCGCCTCCGGGCGGCGGCGCAGGGCGCCGAGGCCGGAGCACGGCACGTCCATGAGGACCCGGTCGAAGCTGCCGGGCTGCCACGGCGGGCGGGTGCCGTCGGCGGTGATCACCTGGTACGGGCCGGGGTTGCCGGCCAGCGCGCGTTCGACCAGGCGGGCCCGGTGCGGCTGCTTCTCGGCGGCGAGCAGGGCGGCGCCCCGGCCGGCGGCGAGCGCGGCGAGCAGGGCGGCCTTGCCGCCGGGGCCGGCGCAGCCGTCGAGCCAGCGGCTGTCGCCGCCCTCGACGGGTGCGTTGGCGAGGGCGGCGGCCACCAGCTGGCTGCCCTCGTCCTGAACCCCGGCCCGGCCCTCCTGGACGGCGGTCAGCGCGCCGGGCTCGCCGCCCTCCGCCATCCGTACGGCGTACGGGGACCAGCGGCCCGGCAGGCCGTTCTCGTCGCCGAGGGCGGTGAGCAGCTCATCGGTGGTGGAGCGGCCGGGGCGGGCGACCAGGGTGACCTCGGGCCGCTCGTTGTCGGCTTCGAGCAGATCCTCGATCCCGGCGCGGCCGCCGCCCAGCGCGTCCCACAGGGCGGAGACGACCCACCGCGGATGCGAGTGCACGACGGCGAGGTGGTCCTCGGCGTCCTCCTCGTACGACGGGGCCACCTTGGCCACCCAGCCGTCGAGGTCGTCCGCGGAGACCTTGCGCAGCACCGCGTTGACGAACTTGGCCCGCCCCTCGCCGAGCACCACCCGGGCCAGCTCCACGCTGGCGGAGACCGCGGCGTGGGTGGGGATGCGGGTGCCGAGCAGCTGGTGCACGCCCATGTCGATCACGTCCAGGACCGGCGGGTCGACCTCGCGCAGCGGCCGGTCGATGCAGGCCGCGACGATCGCGTCGTACGTGCCCTGGCGGCGCAGCGTGCCATAGACCAGCTCGGTCGCCAGGGCCGCGTCCCGGCTGTCGAAGTCGCCCTTGGCACGGGCCTTCTTCAGCAGCGGGGGCAGTACGAGGTTGGCGTACGCGTCCCGTTCGTCGACGGCCCTGAGGGCTTCGAAGGCGAGGAAGCGGACGGGGTCCTTCTTGGGGCGGCGATGCGGCTTGGCGGGACGGCGACGCTGCTGGTCGTTCACGTGAAAGGTGCTCCGCTGATGGTGAGGGGGCGAACCCTCCCAGCCTACGTCGCCGTCCCCGCCCCCGACGGCTCAGCTGCCGAGCAGCTCGCCGTGGACGATCCGGACCCCGCGGGCCCAGTCGGCGGCCCGCATCGGCTTCTTGCCCTGGGGCTGGACCCAGAGCAGCTCGACCGCGTGCGATCCGGTGCCCACGTACACGTTGTTCTTGGCCGCCGACAGCTCGCCGGGGGCCAGGTCGGCACGGTCCAGCACGGGCACCGCCTGGATCAGCTTCAGCCGCTCCCCCCGGAACAGCGTCCAGGCGCCGGGCGCCGGCGTGCAGCCGCGCACCACGCGGTCGACCCGCAGGGCGGGGGCGGACCAGTCGATCCGGGCGTTCTCGACCGTGATCTTCGGCGCGAGGGTGATCCCCTCGGCGGGCTGCGGCACGGCGTGCAGGGTGCCGTCCTCGATGCCGTCCATCGTGGCGACGAGCAGCCCCGCACCGGCGAACGCCAGCCGGGTCAGCAGGTCGCCGCTGGTGTCGGTGGGACGCACTTCCTCGGTCAGCACGCCGTATACCGGGCCGGAGTCGAGCCCCTCCTCGATCAGGAAGGTCGAGGCGCCGGTCACCTCGTCCCCGGCCATGATCGAGTGCTGCACGGGGGCCGCGCCGCGCCAGGCGGGCAGCAGCGAGAAGTGGAGGTTGACCCAGCCCCGGGCGGGCACGGCGAGCGTCTCCTTGGGGAGCAGCGCGCCGTAGGCGACGACCGGGCAGCAGTCCGGGGCGATCTCCCGCAGCCGGGCGAGGAAGTCCTCGTCGCGCGGCCGGGCGGGCCTGAGCACCTCGATGCCGGCCTCCTCGGCGCGCTCGGCGACGGGGCTGGCGACCAGGCGGCGGCCCCGCCCGGCGGGGGCGTCGGGCCGGGTCACCACGGCGGCCACCTCGTGCCGGTCGGAGGCGATCAGGGCGTCCAGGGCGGGTACGGCTACCTCGGGGGTGCCTGCGAAGACGAGCTTCATGGGTGGCTGACTGCCTCTCGGGCCGGAACGTTCGGTGACGAGCAACGCACAAGTCTATGGGCCCCGCGGCCGGGGGGCGTACGCATGGCTGTGCGCCCCTTTGAAGGGCGCACGCGCCCCTGAAGCGTGACCAGATCCACAGCTGAGGCGTTGGTCAAGAGAGATTGACCGAAGCGAGCCGCCCTGGTGCGGCCCGATCCCTTTCAACGCCGGTTCGAGAGGCTTCTTCATGGCCGACCACGCAACCCACGACGCCCAAGCGAGGGCCAGTCTGCATCTGTTGGTGCGGGACATCGAGCGGGTCCGGCGGCAGGTGGACGCGCTGCGCACGCTCACCGCCCAACTGGGCAACGTCTACCGCCCGCGCCGCTCCGGCCCGTCCACGGGCTTCGTCGTCTACGGCAGGGCCCCGGCCCCCACTGTCAGGCTGGCGCAGGAGCTGCGCGACAGCGTCGAGACCCTGGTCACCGCGGCAGTCGACTTCGACCGCTCGCTGGGCTTCTCCTGGGACGCGGTGGGCTCCGCGCTCGGGGTCACCAAGCAGGCGGTGCACCGCCGCTACGGCGCACGCCGCAACGCCCGCCAGCCCGGGGCGGCCGAATCCGGCGCGGAGACCACGGTGCCGCGCCCCCTGCCGGGGTCCGCCGGCCCGTCCGCGCTGCCGCCCGTCGTGCCTGCCGCGCGCTCCATGCCGCCGCAGCCGTCGGCGGACCGGCCGGCACTGCGCGACGACCTGCGCCCCGGCGTCTTCCCCGGCCCGCGCAACGGCTGACCGACCCCATCCACTGCCCCGCCGCGTCCGCCGCCCGGCGGGGCAGACCCATGCCGGCTCCCGGGCTCCGGGTTCCGGACTCCTGGCTTCCCGTGCTCCCGACCGGCCCGGGGCGCCGCGCGTTTCGCCGCGCCCCCGGCGTTGCCCAACGTCACGCGGCGTCATGCGACGTCACCCGGCGTCCGCCGGACCGCCCGCCGCGCCCCGGCCCGCACGCCGACACCCAGGCCCCGAGTTCCTGGCCCGGCCGCACCCGGCGCTCCACCCCGTCACCCGATGTCCGGCGGGTCCACCCTGATCCGGACCTGCTCGCCGCTCCCCCGGGACATCCTGGCCGCCTGCGCGGTCTTCAGCGCGGCCGCCAGCGCCGCCCCGCTGCCCGGAGGCACTCTGAGCAGCACCCGCTCCCAGGACTCCCCCTGCGGTGCGTCCCCGGGTCTGCGGGGTCTGCCCGGTACGGTGGCCGGCACCGGGACCGGGCCCAGCACCTCGGCCTCCGCCGGCAGCTCGGCCGCCGCGAGGAACACGGCCAGCGCCTCGGGCGTGCCGGTCACCGCGGCCATCCGGGACACCGGGGGAAAGCCCAGCTCGGCCCGCTCCGCCAGCTCACGGCGGGCATGGCCGACCGGATCCCAGCGCACCAGGGCCTGTACGGGCCGCAGCGTCGGCTCGGCGACGACCACCACCGTGCCGCCCTCCGGCTGCCCGCGCACCAGCGAGGCCGCGGCCGTCCAGCGGCGCAGCGCCTCCTCACCGGCCCGCAGGTCGGGGCGGCCGACCATCGCCCAGCCGTCCAGCAGCAGCGCGGCCGCGTAGCCGCCCTCGGCCACGGGCTCGGCGCCGGGGGTGCTGACGACCAGCGCGGGTGCGTCCGGCACCGAGTCGAGGATGTGGTCACGGCCGGACGTCCGCACCGGCACGGCCGGGAACGCCCGGCCGAGCTCCTCGGCCGTCCGGCGGGCGCCGACGATCCGGGCCCGCAGCCGGTTGGAGCCGCAGGCGACGCAGTGCCAGGCGGTCTCCGCCCGCCCGCACCAGGCGCAGTTCAGATCCTGCTGGTCCGGCGCCTCCAGCGGCCCCGCGCAGTGCCGGCACCGGGCGGGTTCGCGGCAGCGCTCGCAGGCCAGCCGCGGCGCGTATCCCCGGCGCGGCACCTGGACCAGGACGGGGCCGCTGCGCAGCCCGTCCCGTACCGTCTGCCAGGCCAGGCTGGGCAGCCGGGCGGCCCGCGCGGCGCCGTCCCGCGCCAGCTCCCCGTCGCCGACCGTACGGACCAGGGGCGCCGCGATCCGCAGCTGCTCCCGGTCCGCGCGCAGCGGCAGCGCCCAGCCGCTCTCCACCAGCTGGGCGGCCTCCACCGTGCAGTTGGTACCGCCGAGCAGGAACGCGCAGCGGCCGTGCGCGGCCCGCAGTTCGAGCACCTCGCGGACGTGCGGGAAGGGGGCGTTGTCGTCGCTGTGGCTGGAGTCCCCGTCGTCCCAGACGGCCACCAGGCCGAGGTCCGCGACCGGGGCGAACATCGCCGCTCTCGTCCCGACGACCGCCCGCACCGAGCCGCGCCGCACGGCGAGCCACTCCCGGTACCGCTTCTCCGGTCCGGAGTCGGCGGTCAGCAGCGCATGGCGTCCCGGTCCGAGCAGCTCGGTGAGCGCGGCGTCCACTCGCCCGGCGGTCCGGCCGTCGGGGACGACGACGAGGGCGCCGCGCCCGGAGGCGAGGGTCGCGGCCATGGCCCCGGCGATCTCCTGCGCCCAGTGGGGTCCGGGCAGCGCGGTCCACACGGCCCGGGGCGCCCCGCCCCCGGCCAGCGCCCGCAGGAAGGCAGGCCCCTGCGCGTACCGCTCCCAGGTGCCCGCCGACGGCGCGGGCGGCGGCGGCAGGGGCTCGGGCGAGGGTCTGGACTCGGCCCTGCCGTTGCGGGGCGGGACGGCGAGCTGGAGCACATCGGCGAGGCTGCCCGCGTAGCGGTCGGCGACGGCCCGCGAGAGGGCGAGCAGCTCCGGTCCCAGCACCGGTTCCGGCGATACGACATAGGCGAGCGCCGCGAGGGCGCCCGTGTAGTCCGACTCGGCGAGCCGCTCGACGAGGAAGCCGTCGATCAGGCCGCCCCCTTCGCGCCGGCCGCCGCGCACATTGCGCCTCCCGGCCCCGAACCGCACCCGCACCCGCACGCCGGGCTGTGCCTCGGCGTCGAGCTCCTCGGGCACCGCGTAGTCGAAGTACTGGTCGAGATGGAGCACGCCCTTGTTGACCAGCACCCGGGCGACGGGCAGCTCCTTGGCGAGCGCGGCGCCGCGCCAGGTCCGCGGCTTGGCCCGGGGCACCTTGGCCTTCCGCACCGTCTCCCGGATCAGCGCAAGCTGCTCCGGGGCCCCGTCGCCGGGGTCCGCGGATCGCTCGTTGTCGCTGCTCACAGCCAAATTCCTACCAGAGACGACTGACAGCGGCCCCGTCGAGGCGGGACCGGGTCCGGACGCGCCGGGGCCCGGACACCCTGTGCGGTGTCCGGGCCCCGGCGTACGGCTGGAGAGCCTGCCGGCCTACAGCCCGGCCGCCGCGCGCAGCGCGTCCACACGGTCGGTGCGCTCCCAGGTGAAGTCGGGAAGCTCACGGCCGAAGTGGCCGTAGGCCGCGGTCTGGGCGTAGATCGGGCGGAGCAGGTCGAGGTCGCGGATGATCGCGGCCGGGCGGAGGTCGAAGACCTCGCCGATGGCGTGCTCGATCTTCTCCGTGTCGACGGCGGCGGTGCCGAACGTCTCGACGAACAGACCGACCGGCTCGGCCTTGCCGATCGCGTACGCGACCTGCACCTCGCAACGGGCGGCGAGGCCCGCGGCGACGACGTTCTTGGCGACCCAGCGCATGGCGTAGGCGGCCGAGCGGTCCACCTTCGACGGGTCCTTGCCCGAGAAGGCGCCGCCGCCGTGGCGGGCCATGCCGCCGTAGGTGTCGATGATGATCTTGCGGCCGGTCAGACCGGCGTCGCCCATCGGGCCGCCGATCTCGAAGCGCCCGGTCGGGTTCACCAGCAGCCGGTAGCCGTCGGTGTCCAGCTTGATGCCGTCCTCGATCAGCTGACCGAGCACGTGCTCGACGACGAACTCGCGGATGTCGGGCGCGAGCAGCGAGTCGAGGTCGATGTCGCTGGCGTGCTGCGAGGAGACGACGACCGTGTCGAGACGGACGGCCTTGTCGCCGTCGTACTCGATGGTGACCTGGGTCTTGCCGTCGGGGCGCAGGTACGGGATGGTCCCGTTCTTGCGGACCTCGGAGAGCCGGCGGGAGAGCCGGTGCGCAAGGTAGATCGGGAGCGGCATGAGCTCGGGCGTCTCGTCGCAGGCGTAGCCGAACATCAGGCCCTGGTCGCCGGCGCCCTGCTTGTCGAGCTCGTCCTCATCGCCCTCGACCCGCTTCTCGTACGCGGTGTCGACGCCCTGCGCGATGTCGGGAGACTGCGCCCCGATGGACACCGAGACACCGCACGAGGCGCCGTCGAAGCCCTTCTTCGAGGAGTCGTAGCCGATCTCCAGGACCTTGTTGCGTACAAGGGTCGGGATGTCGGCGTAGGCCTTGGTCGTGACCTCACCCGCAACATGCACCAGACCGGTGGTGATCAAGGTCTCGACGGCGACGCGGGACCGGGGGTCCTCGCGGAGCAGCGCGTCGAGAATGGTGTCGCTGATCTGGTCAGCGATCTTGTCGGGGTGACCCTCGGTGACGGATTCCGAGGTGAAGAGACGGCGGGACACATCGCTCCCTGGGGTTGCAGCGGCTGCTGGCTGATCATTTGGCGGACGGCCGGGAGCTGCGCCCGGCACGGTCCGGGATCAGTTTATCGGTCACTTCCGTCCGGCGGACAATGTGTCTCGCCCTTTGGTAGTTCTGTGACCTGCGGCACGGCCCTGCGGAGCGGGCCGATTCCTCTCGGGCGATGCCATTTACGCCCATATCCCAAGGGTTTCGGCCCGGCCACGGGCACGTCACAAGAAATTCATCCAAGACGTGACGACACGAGATCCCAGACCGTGTCGGCGAGCGCTTCCTTGGGTCCGTACGGCACCTGGGTCTCGCCGCCGTCGGCCGCGAGCACCACGGCCTCGTTCTCCTCCGAGCCGAAGGTCCGGCGCTCCCCCACCTCGTTGACCACGAGGAGGTCGCAGCCCTTGCGGCGGAGCTTCTCCCGGCCGTTGGCGAGGACGTTGTCGGTCTCGGCGGCGAAACCCACGACGATCTGCTCCGGCCGGGCTCGTTCGCCGGCCACCTCGGCGAGGATGTCGGGGTTGCGGACGAGCGTGATGGGCGCGGGTTCCTGGCCGTCCTTCTTCTTGATCTTCCCCGTCGCGTACTCGGCGGGCCGGAAGTCGGCGACCGCCGCCGCCATCACGACCACGTCGGCGTCCGCGGCGGCCTTCAGCACGGCCTCGCGGAGCTGTACGGCGGTCCCCGCGTGCAGGACGTCGGCGCCCGCCGGGTCGGGCAGGCCGGTGTTGGCCTCGACGAGGGTGACCCGGGCGCCGCGGGCGACCGCCGTGCGGGCCAGGGCGTAGCCCTGCTTGCCGGAGGAGCGGTTGCCGAGATAGCGCACCGGGTCGAGCGGTTCGCGCGTACCGCCCGCGCTGATCACCACATGGCGGCCGGCCAGGTCGGGTTCGACGGGGCCGCGGGCCAGTACCCGGCGGCAGACCTCGAAGATCTCCCCGGGGTCGGGCAGCCGGCCCTTGCCGGTGTCGACACCGGTCAGCCGGCCGACGGCGGGCTCGATGACGACGGCACCGCGGCGGCGCAGCGTGGCGACGTTCTCCCGGGTGGCGGGGTGCTCCCACATCTCGGTGTGCATGGCGGGTGCGAAGACGACCGGACAGCGGGCGGTGAGCAGCGTGTTGGTGAGCAGGTCGTCGGCGAGGCCGTGGGCCGCCTTCGCGAGCATGTCGGCGGTGGCGGGGGCGACGACCACCAGGTGGGCGTCCTGCCCGATCCTGACGTGCGGCACCTCGTGGACGTCGTTCCAGACCTCGGTGGAGACCGGGTGGCCGGAGAGCGCGGACCAGGTGGCCGCCCCCACGAAGTGCAGCGAGGACTCGGTCGGTACGACGCGCACGTCGTGACCGGACTCGGTGAGCCGGCGCAGCAGTTCGCACGCCTTGTACGCGGCGATGCCTCCGCTGACCCCCAGAACGACCTTCGGCTTGTCCACTGCGTCTCCCCGCACTCGGATACGAACAACCCCCATGCTGCCTCACCGCGACCGGTCCGACGCTGTCGCCCCGGACACACCTCAGGCCCGGCGGTCGCGGCCGCCGGGCCTGAGACGAAGGTGCAATTCCTGCTTACTGCGCGGGGCCCTCGATGGCCTCGGAGGTGAGCAGGCCCGCGTTGATCTCGCGGAGCGCGATCGAGAGCGGCTTCTCGTGCACGTGGGTGTCGACGAGCGGACCGACGTACTCCAGGAGACCCTCACCGAGCTGCGAGTAGTACGCGTTGATCTGACGCGCGCGCTTGGCGGCGTAGATCACGAGGCTGTACTTCGAGTCGGTGGCCTCAAGGAGCTCATCAATCGGCGGGTTGATGATGCCCTCGGGCGTGGTGATGGAAGAGGACACTCTCTGCCTTCCGAAGGGGGTAAAGATCAAAGAAATCTTTGACGATGCGGAGATCTGCGGTGGCGTGCGTACCGGCTTCGGCGACTTCGTCAGTCGCTGTCGGCACGGTGGCCGGAAACCTCCAGCATCAAGGCTAGCAGCTCACGGGCCACGTCCTCGACGGAGGTGTTGACCAGCGTCGTGTCGAACTCGGCCTCGGCGGCCAGTTCGATCTTGGCGGCGGCGAGCCGGCGATCGATCACCTCGGGCGCCTCGGTCCCGCGGCCGGTGAGCCGGCGGACCAGCTCCTCCCAGCTCGGCGGGGCCAGGAAGACCAGCTGGGCGTCCGGCATCGACTGCCGGACCAGCCGGGCGCCCTGAAGGTCGATCTCCAGCAGCACCGGCTCGCCCGCCTCCAGGCGGTCGAGCACGGCGCGGCGGGGCGTGCCATAGCGGTTGCCCGCGAATTCGGCCCACTCCAGCAGCTCGCCGTTGGCGATCAGCTTGTCGAACTCCTCGTTGTCCACGAAGAAGTAGTGGACACCGTTGCGCTCGCCGGGGCGCGGCTTGCGGGTCGTCGCCGACACCGAGAGCCAGACCTCGGGGTGGACCTTGCGCATATGAGCGACGACCGTGCTCTTGCCGACCCCGGAGGGGCCGGAGAGCACGGTCAGCCGCGGACGTACGTCCGGGGGTACGGGGGACGTCCCCCGGGATGTTGCAGCCATGGAGCGATTATCCAGGTTCTCAGGAGTGCCTGAGAACGTCAGGCGGCGCTGCCGCCGAACTCGCGCTCCAGGGATGCGATCTGGTTGGAGCCGAGACCCCGGACCCGGCGGCTCTCGGAGATGCCGAGCCGCTCCATGATCTGCTTGGCGCGGACCTTGCCCACGCCCGGCAGGGACTCCAGAAGGGCGGAGACCTTCATCTTGCCGATGACGTCGTTCTCCTGGCCCTGCTTGATGACCTCGTGGAGGGAGGCGCCGGAGTGCTTGAGTCGATTCTTGACCTCGGCCCGCTCCCGGCGAGCCGCGGCGGCCTTTTCGAGCGCGGCTGCGCGCTGTTCAGGGGTAAGGGGCGGAAGAGCCACGCCTACGTCACCTCGGATGTCGATCTGTCGGATACGGACCGGTGAGGAAGCTGAGCGCTCCACACCAGGTGAGCGACGGACAACTTGTGTACGTCGGCTCTCGTCGGAGACTAGCGGCCAAGGCGGCCGGAGTCAGCGAGAACCAACGAAAAGTCCTGGTCAGCCTTGGCCGACCAGGACATTTCTGGCATAACAACCGAGTTTTTTGGTCAGGAAAGAGTCAACACCCGGTTACGTGGCATGGTCAGCTACCCGCCACGGCCGCCCGGATCTCGTCCGTGAGCCGTTCGGCGGCCTCCCGGAGCCCCGTCGCGTCCGGCCCCTGACTCAGCACCCCGCGGCTCACGCTGGGCACCACATTGCCCACCGAGGCGCCGAACACACCGGGCAGATCCGCGGGCGTCGCGCCCTGCGCCCCGATCCCGGGAGCGAGCAGCGGGCCGTTGATCGCCAGGTTCGCCCCGGCGTCCCCGAGCGTGGCTCCGACCACCGCGCCGACGGAGCCGAGCGGGGTCATCCCCTCGTTCTCGGCGGCCATGTGGTCGAGCATGAGCTGGGCCAGCGAGCGGCCGTCGGCGGCGGTAGCGCGCTGCACCTCGGCGCCCTCCGGGTTGGAGGTGAGGGCCAGCACGAAGACGCCCGCGCCGGAGAGGACCGCCGCGTCGAGCGCCGGGCGCAGCGAGCCGAAACCGAGGTACGGGGAGACGGTGACCGCGTCCGAGAACAGCGGCGAGTCCTTCTCCAGGTAGGTCGCCGCGTAGGCGCCCATGGTGGAGCCGATGTCGCCGCGCTTGGCGTCCATCAGCACCAGCGCGCCGGCCGCACGCGCCTCCTGGACCGCCTTTTCCAGGACGGCGATGCCGCGCGAACCGAAGCGCTCGAAGAACGCGGACTGCGGCTTGAGCACGGCGACCCGGTCGGCCAGTGCCTCCACGACGGTGCGCGTGAAGCGTTCGAGCCCGGCGACGTCGTCGTTCAGGCCCCAGGCGGTGAGCAGCGAGGCGTGCGGGTCGATGCCGACGCACAGCGGGCCGCGGGTGTCCATGGCGCGGCGCAGGCGCGCGCCGAACGGTTCGGGGCTCATGCGGTGGCCTTCCTGGTCTCTGCGCCGACGGCCTCGGCGAGGGTGGCGTACGGGGAGGCGGCCAGGCGCGCGGCCAGGCCCTTGTGGATCGAGCGGGCGTAGCACGGGCCCTCGTAGATGAAGGCGCTGTAGCCCTGGACGAGTGTGGCGCCGGCCAGGATGCGCTGCCAGGCGTCCTCGGCGTTCTCGATGCCCCCGACGCCGACCAGGGTGATCCGGTCGCCGACGCGCGCGTAGAGGCGGCTCAGCACCTCCAGGGAGCGCGCCTTGAGGGGGGCGCCGGAGAGCCCGCCGGTCTCCTGGACCAGGGACGGCGAGGACTTCAGGCCGAGGCCGGTGCGGGCGATGGTGGTGTTGGTGGCGATGATGCCGTCCAGGCCCAGTTCGACCGCGAGATCGGCGACCGCGTCGACGTCCTCGTCCGCGAGGTCCGGGGCGATCTTGACGAGCAGCGGGACCCGGCGCCCGGTGACGGTCCGGTCGGCCGCCTCGCGCACGGCGCTGAGCAGGGGCCGCAGCGCCTCGGTGGCCTGGAGGCTGCGCAGCCCCGGGGTGTTGGGCGAGGAGACGTTCACGACGAGGTAGTCGGCGTGGGCGGCGAGCCGCTCGGTGGACTTCACGTAGTCGCCGGCCGCTTCGGCCTCCGGCACGACCTTCGTCTTGCCGATGTTGACGCCGACCGTGGTCCGGAAGACCGGCCGGCGGGCGGCGAGGCGGGCGGCGACGGCGGCCGATCCCTCATTGTTGAAGCCCATGCGGTTGATCAGCGCGCGGTCCGCGACGAGGCGGAAGAGGCGCTTCTTGGGGTTGCCGGGCTGCGGCTCGCCGGTGACCGTGCCGATCTCGACGTGGTCGAAGCCGAGCATCGACATGCCGTCGATCGCGACGGCGTTCTTGTCGAAGCCGGCGGCGAGGCCGAACGGGCCGTGCATCCGCAGGCCGAGGGCCTCGGTGCGCAGCTCCTTGTACCGGGGCGCGAGCGCGGCGGCGACGAAGGTGCGCAGCACGGGGGTCCGGGCGGCGAGGCGGATCCACCGGAAGGCCAGGTGGTGGGCCTGCTCCGGGTCCATCCGCTTGAAGACCAGACGGAAGAAGAACTTGTACATCGGGGTGTCCTCGGTGTCCTCACGGAGAGGGGGACACCGTTTCCGGTGTCCCCCTGTCGGCTGCTAGTCGCGGGCCGCGGTCAGATGTTCGGCGTGTTCCTGGAGGGAACTGACGCCGACGCCCCCGTGGGTGAGCGCGTCGATGCCCTGGACGGCGGCGGCGAGCGCCTGGACCGTCGTCAGGCACGGTACGGACCGGGCCACGGCCGCGGTGCGGATCTCGTAGCCGTCGAGGCGGCCGCCCGTTCCGTACGGCGTGTTGACGATGAGGTCGACCTCGCCGTCGTGGATCAGCTGGACGATGGTCTTCTCGCCCTGCGGGCCCACACCCTCGGACTGCTTGCGTACGACGCGGGCGTTGATGCCGTTGCGCTTGAGGACCTCGGCGGTGCCGGAGGTGGCGAGCAGCTCGAAGCCGTGGGCGACGAGTTCGCGCGCCGGGAAGATCATCGAGCGCTTGTCGCGGTTGGCGACCGAGATGAACGCGCGGCCCTTGGTGGGCAGCGGGCCGTACGCGCCGGCCTGCGACTTGGCGTACGCCGTGCCGAAGACCGAGTCGATGCCCATGACCTCACCGGTGGAGCGCATCTCCGGGCCGAGGACGGTGTCGACGCCGCGGCCGTGGATGTCGCGGAAGCGCGACCACGGCATCACGGCCTCCTTGACGGAGATCGGCGCGTCCATCGGGAGGGTGCCGCCGTCGCCGTTGGCCGGCAGGAGTCCCTCCGCGCGCAGCTCGGCGACGGTCGCGCCCAGCGAGATGCGGGCGGCGGCCTTGGCGAGCGGGACCGCGGTCGCCTTCGAGGTGAAGGGGACGGTGCGGGAGGCGCGCGGGTTGGCCTCCAGAACGTAGAGGATGTCGCCGGAGAGCGCGAACTGGATGTTGATCAGTCCGCGTACGCCGACGCCCTTGGCGATGCCCTCGGTGGAGGCCCGCAGCCGCTTGATGTCGTAGCCGCCGAGCGTGATCGGGGGCAGCGCGCAGGCGGAGTCGCCGGAGTGGATGCCGGCCTCCTCGATGTGCTCCATGACGCCGCCGAGGTAGAGCTCGGTGCCGTCGTAGAGCGCGTCGACGTCGATCTCGATGGCGTCGTCGAGGAAGCGGTCGACCAGGACCGGCCGGGTGGGGCTGATCTCGGTGGACTCGGCGATGTACGAGGAGAGCCGCGTCTCGTCGTACACAATCTCCATGCCGCGGCCGCCGAGCACATAGCTGGGGCGGACGAGGACGGGGTAGCCGATCTCGTCGGCGATGGCCTTGGCCTCGTCGAAGGTGGTGGCCGTGCCGTGCTTCGGGGCGGGGAGCCCGGCCTCGGCCAGGACGCGGCCGAAGGCGCCGCGGTCCTCGGCGGCGTGGATGGCCTCGGGGGACGTGCCGACGACCGGCACGCCGTTGTCCTTGAGCGCCTGCGACAGGCCCAGCGGGGTCTGGCCGCCGAGCTGGACGATGACACCGGCGACCGGTCCGGCGAGGGTCTCCGCGTGCACGATCTCCAGCACGTCCTCAAGCGTCAGCGGCTCGAAGTACAGGCGGTCGGAGGTGTCGTAGTCGGTGGAGACGGTCTCCGGGTTGCAGTTGACCATCACGGTCTCGTAGCCCGCGTCGCTCAGCGCGAAGGAGGCGTGGACGCAGGAGTAGTCGAACTCGATGCCCTGGCCGATGCGGTTGGGGCCGGAGCCGAGGATGATCACCGCGGGCCTGGTGCGGGACGCGACCTCGTTCTCCTCGTCGTAGGAGGAGTAGAAGTACGGCGTCTTCGCGGCGAACTCGGCGGCGCAGGTGTCGACCGTCTTGTAGACCGGGCGGATGCCCAGCGCGTGCCGCACCTCGCGCACCACGTCCTCGCGCAGGCTGCGGATCTCGGCGATCTGCGCGTCGGAGAAGCCGTGCCGCTTGGCCTCGGCGAGCAGCTCGGGGCCCAGCTCGTCGGCGGCGGCGAGCTCGTCGGCGATCTCCTTGATCAGGAAGAGCTGGTCGACGAACCAGGGGTCGATCTTCGTGGCGTCGAAGACCTCTTCCTGGGTGGCGCCGGCCCTGATCGCCTGCATGACGGTATTGATCCGGCCGTCGGTCGGGCGGACCGACTCGGCCAGCAGCTCGGCCTTGTCACCGGGCTCGCCGACGAAGGAGAACTGCGAGCCCTTCTTCTCCAGCGAGCGGAGCGCCTTCTGGAGCGCCTCGGTGAAGTTCCGGCCGATCGCCATGGCCTCGCCCACCGACTTCATGGTGGTGGTGAGGGTGGAGTCGGCGGAGGGGAACTTCTCGAAGGCGAAGCGGGGGGCCTTGACGACGACGTAGTCGAGGGTCGGCTCGAAGGAGGCCGGGGTCTTCTCGGTGATGTCGTTGGGGATCTCGTCGAGCGTGTAACCGACGGCCAGCTTGGCGGCGATCTTGGCGATCGGGAAGCCGGTGGCCTTCGAGGCGAGCGCCGAGGAGCGGGAGACACGCGGGTTCATCTCGATCACGATGACCCGGCCGTCGGCCGGGTCGATGGCGAACTGGATGTTGCAGCCGCCGGTGTCGACGCCGACCTCGCGGATGATCGCGATGCCGATGTCGCGCAGCCGCTGGTACTCGCGGTCGGTGAGCGTCATCGCCGGGGCGACGGTGATCGAGTCGCCGGTGTGGACGCCCATCGGGTCGAAGTTCTCGATGGAGCAGACGACCACGACGTTGTCGTTCTTGTCGCGCATCAGCTCCAGCTCGTACTCCTTCCAGCCGAGGATGGACTCCTCCAGGAGCACCTCGGTGGTCGGCGAGAGCGTGAGGCCCTGTCCGGCGATGCGGCGCAGCTCCTCCTCGTCGTGGGCGAAGCCGGAGCCGGCGCCGCCCATGGTGAAGGAGGGGCGGACGACGACGGGGTAGCCGCCGAGGGTGTCGACGCCGGCGATGACGTCGTCCATGGTGTGGCAGATGACGGAACGGGCGGACTCGCCGTATCCGATCTTCTCCTTGACGGCCTCGACGACGCCCTTGAAGAGGTCGCGGTCCTCGCCCTTGTTGATGGCCTCGACGTTGGCGCCGATGAGCTCGACGCCGTACTTCTCCAGGACACCGTTCTCGTGCATGGAGATCGCGGTGTTGAGCGCGGTCTGGCCGCCCAGGGTGGGCAGCAGCGCGTCGGGGCGCTCCTTGGCGATGATCTTCTCGACGAACTCGGGGGTGATCGGCTCGACGTACGTGGCGTCGGCGATCTCCGGGTCGGTCATGATCGTCGCCGGGTTGGAGTTCACCAGGATGACGCGCAGGCCCTCGGCCTTGAGTACGCGGCAGGCCTGGGTGCCGGAGTAGTCGAACTCGGCGGCCTGGCCGATGACGATCGGGCCGGAGCCGATGACCAGGACGGACTGGATATCGGAGCGCTTAGGCACGCTGGCCCTCCATCAGGGAGACGAAACGGTCGAAGAGGTACGCGGCGTCGTGCGGGCCGGCGGCTGCTTCGGGGTGGTACTGGACGCTGAAGGCCGGCTGGTCGAGGAGCTGGAGCCCCTCGACGACCTGGTCGTTCAGGCAGACGTGGGAGACCTCGGCGCGGCCGAACTTCGTGTCGGACACCTTGTCGAGCGGGGCGTCGACGGCGAAGCCGTGGTTGTGCGCGGTGACCTCGACCTTGCCGGTCGTGCGGTCCTGCACGGGCTGGTTGATGCCGCGGTGGCCGTACTTCAGCTTGTAGGTGCCGAAGCCCAGGGCGCGGCCCAGGATCTGGTTGCCGAAGCAGATGCCGAAGAGCGGGGTCCTCCGCTCCAGGACGCCCTGCATGACGGAGACCGGGTGGTCGGCGGTGGCCGGGTCGCCGGGACCGTTTGAGAAGAACACGCCGTCGGGCTCGACCGCGTACACCTCCTCCAGGGTGGCGGTCGCGGGCAGTACGTGCACCTCGATGCCGCGCTCGGCCATCCGGTGCGGGGTCATGCCCTTGATGCCGAGGTCGATCGCGGCGACGGTGAACTTCTTGGTGCCGATCGCGGGGACGACGTACGTCTCCTTGGTGGCGACCTCGGCGGAGAGGTCGGCTCCGACCATCTCGGGCGCCTGCTGGACGCGGGCCAGCAGCGTGGCCTCGTCGGCGACGGCGTCACCGGAGAAGATGCCGACGCGCATGGCGCCGCGCTCGCGCAGGTGGCGGGTGAGCGCGCGGGTGTCGATGCCGCTGATGCCGACGACGCCCTGGCGCTCCAGCTCCTCGTCGAGCGAGCGCCGCGAGCGCCAGTTGGAGGGCACCCGGGCGGGGTCACGGACGACGTAGCCGGAGACCCAGATCCGTCCGGACTCGGGGTCCTCGTCGTTGACCCCGGTGTTCCCGACGTGCGGGGCGGTCATCACGACGACCTGGCGGTGGTACGAGGGGTCGGTCAGCGTCTCCTGGTAGCCGGTCATCCCGGTGGAGAAAACCGCCTCGCCGAAGGTCTCCCCCACGGCCCCGTAGGCGCGGCCGCGGAAGGCGCGGCCGTCCTCCAGGACGAGTACGGCGGGAGCTTTGGCGGCTCCCCGGGTGGAGATCGTCATCGTGCGGTGCCTTCCGTAGTGCTGGTGAGTTGGTCGATGGCCTCGACCCAGGCCGGGTGCTCGGCGGAGCGGTCGGAGCGGAAGCCGGAGTCGATCAGCTTGTCGCCGTGCGCCCAGGTGATGATCAGCAGGCCGCCCTCGGGGAGGACCTTGCCGGCGATGCCCTTGTCGAGCCGGGCCTCGCGCAGGGCGGCGGCCGGCACGAAGAAGTCGGCCGCGCCGGGCCGTACGACGTCGAGTCCCTGTTCGGTCAGGGTGAGCTCGACGCGGCTGCGGGTGCCGAGGCCATGGGCGACGATCCGGTCGAGCCACTGCCCGGCGGTGGTCGAGGCGTGGTAGCGGCCGCTCAGTGTGAGCAGCTTCTCGCCGTCCGCGTACCCCTCCGGGGTGGCGGCGAGCTCCGGCAGGTCGGACTGGAGGCTGCCCCGCCACTTCCATCCCTGGCGCATCAGCCAGTAGACGAAGGCGATCAGGACGACCAGTCCGACGACCCAGCTGATCCGGGCGGACCAGTCGGTCACCTCGGCCGACTTCCGGTCGGCGGCGAGCTGGTACAGGGGGG
The DNA here is from genome assembly GCF_040634135.1 of Streptomyces sp. NPDC007164. Taxonomy (NCBI): domain Bacteria; kingdom Bacillati; phylum Actinomycetota; class Actinomycetes; order Kitasatosporales; family Streptomycetaceae; genus Streptomyces; species Streptomyces sp. NPDC007164. The sequence goes on along the minus strand of NZ_JBEYFB010000006.1, from coordinate 210,468 downwards.
TGAGTGATGTCACGCGAGCTTCCCGTCGACGACCGTTGCACGGCCCCGCAGGAAGGTGTGGGTGACTCGGCCCGGCAGCTCGCGCCCCTCGTACGGAGTATTGCGGCTGCGGGAGGCGAAGCCCGCGGGGTCCACGACACCACGGTAAGCCGGATCGACCAGGGTGAGGTTGGCGGGTTCGCCCGCCGAGACGGGCCGGCCGTGTCCGTCGAGCCGGCCGATGGCGGCCGGGCGGAACGACATCCGGTCGGCGACACCCGCCCAGTCGATCAGGCCGGTCTCGACCATCGTCTGCTGGACGACGGAGAGCGCGGTCTCCAGGCCCACCATGCCCATGGCGGCGGCGGCCCACTCGCAGTCCTTGTCCTCGTGCGGGTGCGGGGCGTGGTCGGTGGCGACGCAGTCGATGGTGCCGTCGGCGAGCGCCTCGCGCAGGGCCATGACGTCGGCCTCGGTGCGCAGTGGCGGGTTCACCTTGTAGACCGGGTTGTAGGACCGTACGAGCTCGTCGGTGAGGAGCAGGTGGTGCGGGGTGACCTCGGCGGTGACGTTCCAGCCCTTGGACTTGGCCCAGCGGACGATCTCGACGGAGCCGGCGGTCGACAGGTGGCAGATGTGCACCCGGGAGCCGACGTGGGCGGCGAGCAGCACGTCGCGGGCGATGATCGACTCCTCGGCGACGGCGGGCCAGCCGCCGAGACCGAGTTCGGCGGAGACGACGCCCTCGTTCATCTGGGCGCCCTCGGTGAGGCGGGGCTCCTGGGCGTGCTGGGCGACGACGCCGTCGAAGGCCTTCACGTACTCCAGCGCGCGGCGCATGATCACCGCGTCGTCGACGCACTTGCCGTCGTCGGAGAAGACCTTCACCCCGGCGGCCGAGTCGTGCATGGCGCCGAGCTCGGCGAGCTTCCTGCCCTCCAGGCCGACGGTGACGGCGCCGATCGGCTGCACGTCGCAGTAGCCGGACTCCTTGCCGAGCCGCCAGACCTGCTCGACGACACCGGCGGTGTCGGCGACCGGGAAGGTGTTGGCCATGGCGTGGACGGCGGTGAAGCCGCCGACGGCCGCGGCCTTGGTGCCGGTGAGGACGGTCTCGGAGTCCTCGCGGCCGGGCTCGCGCAGGTGGGTGTGGAGGTCGACCAGGCCGGGCAGCAGGATCTGGCCACCGGCCTCGACGACGGTCGCGTCACCGGCCTCGATGCCGGTGCCACTCCAGTCGATTTCGCCCTGCCGGGCGGTGGCGGCGATGGTCTCGCCGTCGATCAGGACGTCCTGGGGTTCGCCGCCGAGGACCTTCGCGCCGCGGATAAGGATCTTGCTCATGGTTACTTGTTCTCCTCGGTACGGGACGGGGCGGCGGGGGCGGCGGATTCGTACCCGCCCAGCAGCAGGTACAGGACGGCCATGCGGATCGAGACGCCGTTGGCGACCTGCTCGACGACCGTGCACCGGTCGGAGTCGGCGACCTCGGCGGTGATCTCCATGCCGCGGACCATCGGGCCGGGGTGCATGACGATGGCGTGCCCGGGCATCCGCGCCATCCGGTCGGCGTCCAGGCCGTAGCGGCGGGAGTACTCGCGCTCGGTCGGGAAGTACGCGGCGTTCATCCGTTCGCGCTGCACACGCAGCATCATCACCGCGTCGGACTTCGGCAGCACCTCGTCGAGGCCGTAGCTGACGTCGCACGGCCACTGTTCGACGCCGACGGGGACGAGGGTCGGCGGGGCCACCAGGGTGACGTGGGCGCCGAGCGTGTTCAGCAGGTGCACGTTGGAGCGGGCCACCCGGCTGTGCAGGATGTCGCCGACGATGGTGATCCGGCGGCCGTCGAGGTCCCGGCCCAGGCCGCTGTCGGTCCCGACCAGGCGGCGGCGCATCGTGAAGGCGTCCAGCAGGGCCTGGGTGGGGTGCTCGTGGGTGCCGTCACCGGCGTTGACGACGGCGCCGTCGATCCAGCCGGAGGTGGCGAGGCGGTACGGGGCGCCGGAGGCGCCGTGCCGGATGACGACGGCGTCGGCGCCCATCGCCTCCAGGGTCAGCGCGGTGTCCTTGAGCGACTCGCCCTTGGAGACGGACGAGCCCTTCGCGGAGAAGTTGATGACGTCGGCGGAGAGGCGCTTGGCGGCGGCCTCGAAGGAGATGCGGGTACGCGTCGAGTCCTCGAAGAAGAGGTTGACGACGGTACGGCCGCGCAGGGTCGGGAGCTTCTTGATCGGCCGGTCCGCGACCCTGGCCATCTCCTCGGCGGTGTCGAGGATCAGGACGGCGTCGTCGCGGGTGAGATCGGCGGCCGAGATGAGGTGACGCTTCATCTGGGTGTTCTCCGGGGGCTGGAGGGTTCAGGCATGCGGGCGTGCGGAAGCAGCCGTAGTGGCTCGTGGCGGGCCGTACGGGGGTGGTGGGGCTACTGCTCGCCCGTCGGGGCGGTCCGCTCCACACCGAGCAGCACGGCGTCCCGGCCGTCCTCCTCGGCGAGCTGGACCTTGACCGTCTCCCGCAGCGACGTGGGGAGGTTCTTGCCGACGTAGTCGGCGCGGATCGGGAGTTCGCGGTGACCCCGGTCGACGAGGACCGCGAGCTGCACCGCGCGGGGCCGGCCGATGTCGCCCAGGGCGTCGAGGGCGGCGCGGATCGTGCGTCCCGAGAACAGGACGTCGTCGACGAGGACGACCAGCCGGTCCTCGATGCCCTCGCCGGGGATCTCGGTGCGGGCCAGGGCGCGCGCCGGGCGCAGCCGCAGGTCGTCGCGGTACATGGTGATGTCGAGGGAGCCGACCGGCATTTTTCCGCCGGTGATCTCTTCGAGCTTCTCGGCGAGCCGACGGGCGAGGAACACGCCCCGCGTCGGGATGCCGAGGAGGACCACGTCGTCGGCGCCCTTGGCGCGTTCGACGATCTCGTGGGCGATCCGGGTCAGTACCCGGGCGATGTCGGGAGCCTCCAGAACGGGGCGTGCCGCATTGCCGGTGGCTTCGTGCTGTGCGTCCATAAGAAACGGACCTCCTTCTCCGTCTCACGGGACGGACCTTAAAGGACGTCGAAATTGCGTCATCCACGTTACCAGGGCTTGCGCCGGCCTCCGCTCCCGCCCCCGGGAGGTGCCGGTCCGGACCATTCGGCTTGACGCATCCAAGTAACGCTGCGTAACCTCACAGTGAGTTACCAGCAACGCGGCGGAGCCGCGAAATGTCCCAGCGTCCGGGGAGCCTTATGTCCAGCGAATACGCAAAACAGCTCGGGGCCAAACTCCGTGCCATCCGCACCCAGCAGGGCCTCTCCCTCCATGGCGTGGAGGAGAAGTCCCAGGGCCGCTGGAAGGCCGTCGTGGTCGGTTCGTACGAGCGCGGCGACCGTGCCGTGACCGTGCAGCGCCTCGCTGAGCTCGCGGACTTCTACGGGGTCCCGGTCCAGGAGCTCCTGCCCGGTACGACGCCCGGCGGTGCCGCCGAGCCGCCGCCGAAGCTCGTCCTTGACCTGGAGCGCCTCGCCCACGTCCCGCCGGAGAAGGCCGGTCCGCTGCAGCGCTACGCGGCGACGATCCAGAGCCAGCGCGGTGACTACAACGGCAAGGTGCTCTCGATCCGCCAGGACGACCTGCGCACACTGGCCGTGATCTATGACCAGTCGCCGTCCGTGCTCACGGAGCAGCTGATCAGCTGGGGCGTGCTGGACGCGGACGCGCGTCGCGCCGTGGCCCACGAAGAGGGCTGACGCCCCCCTGAAGAAACGTGCCGCCGTGTCGGCGCGGTTCACCCCAACGGGTGCCCGCGCCGACACGGCTTTTTTCGTGCGTGCCGGTTCGCACGCGGCGGGCCGCCGCACGCCGAAGGGCCCACGGCCGAGCGGCCATGGGCCCTTCGTTGGCTGAACGCCGCCGGTGCTACTGCTCCCGGCGGAGGTTCGGCTTGAGGTCCTTGAAGCGGGCCAGCAGCCCGTTCACGAAGGACGGGGAGTCGTCGGTGGAGAACTCCTTGGCGAGCTGGACCGCCTCGTCGATCACCACCGCGTCCGGGGTGCCGTCCACCCAGATCAGCTCGTAGGCACCGAGCCGCAGGATGTTCCGGTCGACGACCGGCATGCGGTCGATCTCCCAGTCCACCGCGTAGGTCACGATGAGGTCGTCGATCCGGTCCGCGTACTGCGCGTACCCCTCGACCAGCTCCATCGTGTACTCGGTGACCGGCGGCTGACGGGTGTCGGCCCGCGAGTGCCGCACCCAGTCCGCGAGGACCGTCTGCACGGACTCGCCGCGCTGGTCGGCCTCGAAAAGGATCTGGAAGGCACGCTTGCGGGCCTTGTTCCGGGCAGCCACGGTTAGCTGTTCACCCGGCCGAGGTAGTCGCCCGTGCGGGTGTCGACCTTGATCTTCTCACCGGTGGTGATGAAGAGCGGGACGCCGATCTCGTAGTCGGTCTCCAGCGTGGCCGGCTTGGTGCCACCGGTGGAGCGGTCGCCCTGGACGCCCGGGTCGGTGTGCTTGACGGTCAGCTCGACGGCGGCGGGCAGCTCGACGTAGAGCACCTCGCCCTCGTGCTGCGCGACGGAGGCGGTGAAGCCCTCGATCAGGAAGTTGGCGGCGCTGCCGACAGCCTTGCGGTCGACCATGAGCTGGTCGTAGGTGTCCATGTCCATGAAGACGAAGTACTCGCCGTCCATGTACGAGAACTGCATGTCGCGACGGTCGATGGTGGCCGTTTCGACCTTCACGCCGGCGTTGAACGTCTTGTCGACGACCTTGCCGGAGAGCACGTTCTTGAGCTTGGTGCGCACGAAGGCCGGGCCCTTGCCGGGCTTGACGTGCTGGAACTCGACGACGGACCAGAGCTGGCCTCCGTCGAGCTTGAGCACCAGGCCGTTCTTGAGGTCGTTCGTGGAAGCCACGGTTGCGGAATCTCCTGGACTGAAGCTGGTGGAACGACCGAGGATGCGCGCTAGAGCGCGAGCAGCTCCTTGGTCGTAATGGTGAGTAGCTCGGGTCCGCCGTCCGCCTCGGGGCGCACGACGAGCGTGTCATCGATCCGGACCCCGCCCCGGCCCGGGAGGTGGACCCCCGGTTCGACGGTGACCGGCACACAAGCGTCCAGTTTACCCATGGCCGCAGGTGCCAACTGCGGGTCCTCGTCGATTTCGAGTCCCACCCCGTGCCCGGTCCAGGGTGCCAGCCCCCCGCCGTGCCCCGCGGAGTCCAGGAGATGCCGGGCCGCACGGTCCACGTCGCGGTAGGCCGCACCCGGCACGAGGGCCTCCCGCCCGGCCCTCTGAGCGGCGAAAACCAGGTCGTAGAGCTCGATCTGCCAGTCGGCCGGCGTCGTGCCGATGACGAAGGTACGGCCGATCTCGCAGCGGTATCCGCGGTAGTTCGCGCCGAGGCAGACGGAGAGGAAATCTCCTTCCTCCACCCGCCGGTCCGAAGGGCGGTGGCGGCCCTGGCCCGAGTTCGGTCCGGTGGCCACGGAGGTGGCGAAGGCGGGGCCGTCGGCGCCGTGGTCCACCAGGCGGCGCTCCAGCTCCAGGGCGAGGTGCCGTTCGGTGCGGCCCACCAGGATGGATTCGAGGAGTTCGCCCAGGGCCTGGTCGGTGATCTCGGCGGCGATCCGCAGGCAGGCGATCTCCTCCTCGTCCTTGACCACCCGCAGCTGCTCGACGGTGGCACCGAGATCCGCCAGCCGCAGCCTCGGGGCCACCGAGCCCATGGCCCGGTGACGGGCGACCGTCAGATGGTGCTCCTCGACGGCCAGCGACTCCGCGCCCGAGGAGCCGGCCAGTTCGGCGGCGGCGACCGCCGGATCGCCGTCGGAGGCCGGCAGCGGGGAGACCCTCAGCCGGTCGTCGGTGCGCCCGTCGGCGGGATCACCGCCCCGGTCCCGGGGAGAGATCAGGACGTCCCCGCCGGGTCCGAGCAGCAGCACGGCACCTGGGGGCGCTCCGCCCGCGAGATAGCGGACGTTGGCGGGGCGGGAGACCAGAGCGGCCGCGGATCCGACGGCGGCGCACCGGTCGCGAAGCAGCCCGCGGCGGACGGCGTACACCTCTGACATGCCACGAGCCTACGAGCGGTGGCGCGGGCCTGCGCGGTCAGCGCACCCGACCGGGGGGCGGCCGGGCACCGGGAGCACCGTCCGGTGACGGTTCACCAGGTCGGCGGGCTGGCTATGGAGCGGGCGAGTATGTCGTCCAGGACGCGGGCGGTGGTCTCCACGTCGTACGTCGAGTTGTCGATGATCGGTAGCCCGGAGCCGTACCAGCCGGCCATCCGGCCGTGGATCCTGGCGACCTCCTCGTCCGACAGGCGGCGGTTCCCGCTGCGGGCGGCGTTGCGCTCCAGCACGATCTCCAGACCGGGCAGCAGCACGACGGGCAGGAGTCCGGGGCCGACATGGCGCTTCCAGCCGCCGAGTCCGACCACCGGCCGGTCCGGGAAGACCGCGTCGTCGAGGATGCAGGAGATGCCGTTGGCGAGGAAATTGCGGGCGGCGAAGCCACAGGTGCGGCGGGCCAGGCGGTACTGGGCCTCGGAGTGGTCGTTCCACCCGGCCTGCGGGTCGGCGAAACCGGAGCAGACCCATTCGCGGACGTCGTCGAGGCTGACATGGGCGGTGGGCACCCGGCGGCGGCTGGCCCAGAGCTTGGCCACGGTGGTCTTGCCGGCGCCCGCGGGGCCGATCAGGAGGACCGCGAGGGTCGCGCTGCCGGTGCCGGGCTCGGCGGGCGGCGCGGGCAGCGGGACCGGGCCGCCGGGCGGCAGCTGGACGTGTCCCGCGGTCTCCCTGAGAGGAGGGCCCGGGGCATGGTGCGGGGCCGGCCCGCTCCAGCCGCCGGGCGCGGGCGGGGTGCTGGGCGGCGGCCCCGGCGGACCGGGGTGGCCGGGGTGCTGGGCCTGGTGCGACCAGCCGACAGGTCCGCTTCCGGGTCCTTGGGGCGGCGGCAGCGGGGCCCCCACTGCGTGCTGCATCCGGTGCCACTCCGTCTCGTACAGGCAACTGGCGCTGGTGGAACGGCAACCGTACCGTTCCCGGCCGCCGCTGGGACAACGGCCGGGAACGCGCGACGGTGCCCGGATGGCCGGGAAACCGGTCCGTCAGTCGGTCAGCTCGTCCGCGAGGGCGCGCAGGGCGAGGCGGTAGGAGCCGATGCCGAATCCGGCCACTGTCCCCGTGGCCACCGGTGCGACCACGGAGTTGTGGCGGAATTCCTCCCGTGCGTACGGGTTCGAGATGTGCACCTCGATCAGCGGGGCGGTGCGCTGGGCCGCCGCGTCCCGCATTCCGTACGAGTAGTGGGTGAAGGCACCCGGGTTGAGAACGACCGGAATTGATCCGTCCGCGGCCTCGTGGAGCCAGCGGATCAGCTCCCCCTCGTCGTTGGTCTCACGGACGTCGACGTCGAAGCCGAGCTCCTTGCCGAGGGCGCGGCAGGTGTCGACGAGACCGGCGTACGAGGTGGCTCCGTAGACATCGGGCTCGCGGGAGCCGAGCCGGCCGAGGTTCGGGCCGTTGAGGACCAGCACCCGGCGGGTCACGCGGACACCTCCCCGTAGGCGGCCAGCAGCACGGCCGGGTCGGGGCCCTCCAGGACGGTGGGCTTGCCGAGGCCGTCCAGGACGATGAAGCGCAGCAGGTCACCGCGGGACTTCTTGTCGACCTTCATGTTCTCCAGCAGCTTGGGCCACTGGTCGCCGCGGTAGGTGAGCGGCAGTCCGACGGACTCCAGGACGGCGCGGTGCCGGTCGGCGGTGGCGTCGTCGAGCCGGCCGGCCAGCCGGCCCAGCTCGGCGGCGAAGACCATGCCGACCGAGACCGCCGCGCCGTGCCGCCACTTGTAGCGTTCGTTCTTCTCGATCGCGTGGGCCAGGGTGTGGCCGTAGTTGAGGATCTCGCGCAGTCCGGATTCCTTCAGGTCGCTGGAGACGACCTCGGCCTTGACCCGGATGGCGCGTTCGATCAGCTCGGCGGTGTGCGGTCCGGTGGGCGTGCGGGCACCCTCCGGGTCGGCCTCGATCAGGTCGAGGATCGCCGGGTCGGCGATGAACCCGGCCTTGATGATCTCGGCCATGCCGCTGACATAGTCGTTCACGGGCAGCGAGTCCAGCGCGGCGAGATCGCAGAGCACCCCGGCCGGCGGGTGGAAGGCGCCGACGAGGTTCTTGCCCTCGGCGGTGTTGATGCCGGTCTTGCCGCCGACGGCCGCGTCGACCATGGCGAGCACGGTCGTGGGCACGGCGATCCAGCGCACCCCGCGCAGCCAGGTCGCCGCGACGAAGCCCGCCACGTCGGTGGTGGCGCCGCCGCCGACGCCGACGATCACGTCGGTGCGGGTGAAGCCGGTCTGTCCGAGCGCCTTCCAGCAGTACGCCGCGACCTCGACGGTCTTGGCCTCCTCGGCGTTCGGCAGCTGGATCGCGACGGCCTCGTAGCCCTGCTCGGCGAGATCCTGGCGGACCGCCTCACCGGTCTCGGCGAGCGCCTCGGGGTGCAGCACCGCGACGCGCTTGGCCCGGTCGCCGATGAGCATGGGCAGCTCGCCCAGCAGCTGCCGGCCCACCAGCACCTCGTACGGGTCGGTGCCCGCGCTGCCCGCGATCGGGATACGGATGAGGCCCTGCTCGGTCATGGCTGTGTTCTCCCGGCCGGGCGTGACGGGGTCGTCCGTGCACTCCGGCAGTTCCAGTGCGTCGAGGACCGCCTGGGCGACCTCTTCGGGGGTGCGCTCGTCGGTGGCGACGGTCACCCGGGCCACCTCGGTGTACAGGTGACGGCGGGCGTCCATCAGCTCGCGCCACTGCCGGCGCGGATTGACCGCGAGCAGCGGGCGGGCGGTGTTCAGGCCGACCCGCTTGACGGCCTCCTCCACCTCCATCGAGAGGTAGACGACGGGGCGGCCGGAGAGCAGCGCCCGGGTTCCCTCGTCGAGCACGGCGCCGCCGCCGAGGGAGAGGACGCCGGTGTGCTCCGCGACGGCGGCGTGCACCGCGCGCCGCTCCAGCTCGCGGAAGTGCTCCTCGCCCTCGTCGTAGAAGATCTCCGGGATCGGCTTGCCGGCCGTGGCCACGACGTCCGCGTCGGTGTCCCGGTAGCCGGTGCCCAGCCGGCCGGCGAGCAGCTCACCGACCGTGGACTTGCCGACGCCCATCGGGCCGACGAGGACGATCAGCGGGCCGCTCATCGGATCTGGAGGTGGTCGAGGTACGACTGCACATTGCGGTGGGTCTCGGCGACGCTGTCGCCGCCGAACTTCTCCGCGACGGCGTCGGCCAGGACCAGCGCGACCATCGCCTCGGCGACGATGCCCGCGGCCGGAACGGCACAGACGTCGGAGCGCTGGTGGTGGGCCTTGGCGGGTTCGCCGGTGACGACATCGACGGTGGCCAGCGCGCGCGGCACGGTCGCGATGGGCTTCATCGCGGCCCGGACCCGGAGCAGTTCGCCGGTGGTCAGACCGCCCTCGGTGCCGCCGGAACGGCCGGAGGCGCGCCTGATGCCGTCCTCGGTGACCAGGATCTCGTCGTGCGCCTTCGAGCCGGGGACCCGGGCCAGGTCGAAGCCGTCGCCGACCTCGACCCCCTTGATGGCCTGGATGCCCATCAGTGCGGCGGCGAGCCGGGCGTCGAGCCGGCGGTCCCAGTGGACGTGCGAGCCGAGCCCGACGGGCACCCCGTACGCCAGCACCTCGACGACGCCGCCGAGGGTGTCGCCGTCCTTGTGGGCCTGGTCGATCTCGGCGACCATTTCCTTGCTCGCGTCGGCGTCCAGGCAGCGCACCGGGTCGGCGTCGAGCTTCTCGACGTCGGCGGGCGTCGGGTAGACGCCGTAGGGCGCCCTGGCCGCGGCCAGCTCGACGACATGGCTGACGATCTCGATGCCGGCGGTCTCCTTGAGGTACGACCGGGCGACGGCACCGAGCGCGACGCGGGCCGCCGTCTCCCGGGCGCTGGCGCGCTCCAGGATCGGCCGGGCCTCGTCGAAGCCGTACTTCTGCATGCCCGCGAGATCGGCGTGGCCCGGCCTCGGGCGGGTCAGCGGGGCGTTACGGGCCAGCTCGGACAGGACCGCGGGGTCGACCGGGTCGGCCGACATGACCTGCTCCCACTTGGGCCACTCGGTGTTGCCCACCATCACGGCGACCGGGGAGCCCATGGTGAGGCCGTGGCGCACCCCGCCGAGGAAGGTGACCTCGTCCTTCTCGAACTTCATCCGCGCGCCGCGGCCATAACCGAGACGCCGCCGGGCGAGTGCGTCCGCCACCATCTCCGTGGTGATCGGGACGCCGGCGGGAAGACCCTCCAGCGTCGCCACGAGTGCGGGGCCGTGCGACTCCCCCGCGGTCAGCCAGCGCAACCTGCTCAACGGTGCTCCTCATGCTCGCGCCTGGAACTGCGACGGCGCGACCGGGTGCGCGGCCCTGGCCCGCCGCCCTCGATCCTCCCACGGCCGGGGGCCCCGGCCCGCCGCCGGTCCATCAGACGGACGGATCAGCGGGCCGGCAGAACGGTCAGCGGCCGGCCAGTGCCTGCTCGCCGGCCCGGCGCATCGCGGCCAGCGGCGCCGGGGAACGGCCCGTCATCTGCTCGACCTGGAGGACGGCCTGGTGCACCAGGAGGTCCAGACCTCCGATGACTGGGCCGCCATGGGCCGCCCAGGCGGACGCCAGTCCGGTGGGCCAGGGCTCGTACAGCACGTCGAAGAGCGTGCCGGGACGCTCCGGTACCGCGTCCATCAGCCCGTCGGTGGCCCCGGCCGGAGTGGTCGCCACGACCAGCGGGGCGCGCAGGGCCTGCTCGGCCTCCGCCCAGTCGGCGATCCGGACGTCCACGCCGAGGCGTTCGCCCCAGCCGCGCATCTCGTCACCGCGCCCGCGGCTGCGGACATAGGCCGTGACCGGTCCCGTGCAGATCTGCGAGAGCGCGGCGAGCGCGGACGAGGCGGTGGCGCCGGCGCCGAGGACGGCGGCGGACTCGGTCTTCTCCACCCCGCGTTCGCGCAGCGCGGCGATCATCCCGGGGATGTCGGTGTTGTCGCCGGTCCGCCGGCCGTCCTCGGTGAGGACGACCGTGTTGACGGCCTCCACCGAAGACGCGGTCTCGCTGACGGAGTCCAGCAGCGGAATGATCGCCCGCTTGAGCGGCATGGTCAGCGAGAGCCCGGCCCAGGTGGAGTCGAGCCCCTGGACGAAGCCGGGCAGCGCGTCCTCGTCGACCTCGAACCGGTCGTACGTCCAGCCATCGAGGCCGAGTTCGGCGTACGCGGCCCGGTGCAGCACCGGCGAGAGCGAGTGCGCGATGGGCGAACCGAGCACGGCCGCCCGGTGCCGCCGGTCAGCCGAGGCCATGCTGTTCCTTGAATTTTTCGTTGAGCTTGTCGTGCTCGGCGGCGGTCTTGGTGAACTGGGTCTTCTTGCCGTCGAGCGAGATGAAGAACATCCACCCGTTGCTGGTGGGGCTGAGCGTGGCGCGCAGGGCCTCGTCGCCCGGATTGCTGATCGGGCCCGGCGGAAGCCCCGCGTGGAAATAGGTGTTGTACGGGTCCGGGTTGGTCCGGATCTCCTTGGTGCTGATCTTGATCTTGCTCTGGTTGTTGAGGTAATTGAACGCGGAGTCGAATTCGAGCTTGCGGTTCGTCACCGTGTTGTCGGGCTTCAGGCGGTTGTAGACGACTTCGGCCATCTTGCGGAAGTCGTCGTGCGTGAGGCCCTCCGCCTGGACGAGGCTGGCGACCGTGAGCACCTGCCACGGGCCGTCCAGCTTGTACTTCTTGGCGGTTCCTTCGAGGTCGAGCTTCTGGTACTCCTCGTTGGACCGCGCGACCATCTTCTTGAGGATCGCCTCCGGCTTGGTTTCCTTCGTGACCGGATATGCGGCCGGGTAGAGGAACCCTTCCAGCGGGTCCTTGATGTCCTTGCCGTTGACCGCCCAGTCGGGCAGGCCGAGTTCGGACCTCTTGGCCGTGGCGATTCCCTTGGTCGTGCCCTTCTTGAGGCTCAGCTTCTTGTCGACCATCTCGTAGACGGCGATATTGCGGAAACCCTCGGGAATCACCAGGAGATTCTGGCTGTTCGGGTCGACCATCATCTTCACGGCCTCGGCCGCCGACATCTTCTCGTGGAGGAGATACACCCCGGCCTGGATCGACTTCCCCTTGGGGTTCTCGCTCTGCGCGGAGACGAACGCGTCGACGCTCTTGACCACACCCTGCTTCTTCAGGATGTTGCCGATGTCGTACCCGAACGCGCCCTTGGGGATCTCCACCTCGACCGATCCCGAACCGCTGCCCGCGTAGTCGGGCGCCGCGCCGAACTTGTCCTTCCAGTACGAGTAGCCGAAGTAGCCCGCCCCGCCGAGCCCGCCGACCAGGACCAGCGAGACGACCAGGCAGGCGACGCCGTTGCGGCTCTTCTTCTTGCCCTTGCCGCGGCGCTCGTTGCCGCCGCGGCTGCCGCGACGGGACGCACGCGGCTCGTCGTCGTACTCGTCGTCGTTGTCGTCGCCGTTGTCGTCGCGGTCGTCGGCACCCGTGAAGAACGGGTGGGTCTCCTCCGGCTGGACCTCGGGGTCCCAGTCGGGAGTCTGCGTCGGGGCCTGCTGGGCAGCGGGCTCGCGACGGCCCGGGGGCTGCGGCGGCGGGTAGGCCTCCGGCGTGCCGTAGTAGTCGTGCGTCTCGCCGTAGCCGCTCTGTCCCCCGCCGTACGGGTCGGCCGCCGACTGGGTGTCGTACGGCATCGCGGCGGGCTGCTGCCCGGTGCCCCAGCCGCCGTTGTCGTACTGCGGCTGCTGGGGCTGCTGCGCGTACGGGTCCTGCTGGACTCCGTAGTCGGGCTGCTGCTGGTAGTGCTGCTGCTGGGCGTACGGGTCCTGCGACTGCTGCTGAGGCTGCTGCTGGGCGTACGGGTCCTGCGACTGCTGGGGCTGCTGCGGCTGCTGCGCGTACGGATCGTGCGGGTAGGGCTGCTGCTGGCCGCCGTACTGGTCCTGGCCGTGGGGGGACTGCTGTCCTCCCCATCCCTGGTCCCCGTACAAGGGGTCCTCGGGATGCCACGGTTCGGAGCCGGGGCCCCGGCCATACTCAGTCATCGATCCCCTAGAGCCGCGAGACGACGTTCCGTCTCTTGCTGTGCGGTGTTTGTTCGAAGCACCGCCGCATCGCGCGGAACGTTACCGTATCGCGATCAGGCAACCACTTCGACGCCTTCGCCGGGTGCTCGGCCCGACGCCCGTTCGGACTCCAGAGCGTTCTGAAGGATCACCACAGCGGCAGCCTGGTCGATGACGGAACGGCCTTTCTTGGACTTCACGCCCGAAGCGCGCAGCCCTTGACTGGCCGTCACTGTGGTCATCCTCTCGTCCACCAGTCGCACCGGCACGGGTGCGACCGCACGGGCGAACTCCTGGGCGAAGACCCGGATCTTGGCGGCGGCTGGTCCCTCACCGCCGCCGAGGGACCGCGGCAGGCCGATGATGATCTCGATCGGCTCGTACTCCTCGACGATCTGCCCGAGCCGCCGGTGGGCCGCCGGGACATCGCGTCCCGGGACGGTCTCCACCGGCGTGGCGAGGATCCCGTCGGGGTCGCACGAGGCGACCCCGATCCGGGCGTCCCCGACATCGATCGCGAGACGACGACCGCGGCGCATCTGCGTCATTCCCGTCGTCACGCCGTTTCGGTGACGAGGCGTTCGACGGCGGACACCGCGGCGCCGATGGCCTCGGGGTCCTGGCCGCCGCCCTGGGCGACGTCCGGCTTGCCACCACCACCGCCGCCGAGGGTCTTGGCCGCGGTACGGACCAGGTCACCGGCCTTGAGACCGCGCTCACGGGCGGCCTCGTTGGTGGCGATGACGGTCAGCGGGCGGCCGTTGGCGGTGGTGAACAGGGCCACGACGACCGGCCGGCCGCCCTGGATGCGACCGCGGACGTCGAGGACGAGCCTGCGCAGGTCGTCGGCCGACGTGCCGTCGGGGACCTGGCCGGTGACCAGGGCGACGCCGCGTACGTCCCTGGCGGACTCGGCCAGTCCGGCGGCGGCCTGGAGGACCTTCTCCGCGCGGAACTTCTCGATCTCCTTCTCGGCGTCCTTCAGCTTGCCGAGCATTCCGGCGATCTTCTCCGGAAGCTCCTCGGGACGGCCCTTGACCAGCTCCTGGAGCTGGGCGACGACCGTGTGCTCCCTGGCAAGGAAGTTGTACGCGTCGACGCCGACGAGGGCCTCGATACGACGCACACCGGAACCGATGGACGACTCGCCGAGCAGCTTCACCAGACCCAGCTGGGCGGTGTTGTGGACGTGCGTACCGCCGCAGAGCTCCTTGGAGAAGTCGCCGATGGTGACGACCCGGACCCGCTCGCCGTACTTCTCGCCGAACTCGGCGATGGCGCCCTGCTTCTTGGCCTCGTCGATCGACATGACCTCGGCCTGGACGTCGAGCTCGCGCGAGAGCACGTCGTTGATCTTCTGCTCGACATCGGTCATGACCGAGCCGGGGACGGCGTTCGGCGAGCCGAAGTCGAAGCGGAAGCGGCCGGGCTGGTTCTCCGAACCGGCCTGGGCGGCCGTCGGGCCGAGCGCGTCGCGCAGGGCCTGGTGCGTGAGGTGCGTGGCCGAGTGGGCGCGGGCGATGGCGCGGCGGCGCTTGACGTCGATCGAGGCGAGGACCGGAGCGCCGACGGTGACCTCGCCGACCTGGACGACACCCTTGTGGACGTGGACGCCGGGGACCGGCTTCTGGACGTCGCGGACCTCGATGACGGCGCCGGTGTGGAGCCTGATCCGGCCCTGGTCGGCGATCTGGCCGCCGCCCTCGGCGTAGAACGGGGTGCGGTCGAGGACGACCTCGACCTCGTCGCCCTCGGACGCGGCCGGGGAGGACACCCCGTCGACGAGCAGGCCGACGATGGTCGACTCGCCCTCGGTGGCGGTGTAGCCGGTGAAGTCGGTGGCGCCGGAGTTGTCGGCGACCTCACGGTAGGCGGACAGGTCGGCGTGACCGGTCTTCTTGGCGCGGGCGTCCGCCTTGGCGCGGTCCCGCTGCTCCTTCATCAGGCGGCGGAAGCCCTCCTCGTCCACGGAGAGGCCCTGTTCGGCGGCCATCTCCAGGGTGAGGTCGATCGGGAAGCCCCAGGTGTCGTGGAGCAGGAACGCCTTGTCGCCGGCGAGGACCTTGCCGCCGGCGGACTTGGTCTCGGTGACGGCGGTGTCGAGGATGTTGGTGCCGCCCTTGAGGGCCTTGAGGAAGGCGGCCTCCTCGGCGAGGGCGACGGTCTCGATGCGCTTGCGGTCGGTGGTCAGCTCCGGGTACTGCTGCCCCATCGTCTCGATCACGATGTCGACCAGGTCCTTGACGACCGGCCCGGTGGCACCCAGCAGCCGCATGTTGCGGATGGCGCGGCGCATGATCCGGCGCAGCACGTAGCCGCGGCCCTCGTTGCCCGGCGTGACGCCGTCGCCGATGAGCATCACGGAGGTACGGATGTGGTCGGCGACCACGCGGAGCGAGACGTCCGAGCCGTGTTCGGCGCCGTAGCGGACACCGGTCAGCTCGGTGGCCCGGTCCATGACGACGCGCAGGGTGTCGGTCTCGTACATGTTCTGTACGTCCTGCAGGATCATGGCGAGGCGTTCCAGGCCCAGACCCGTGTCGATGTTCTTCGACGGCAGGTCTCCGAGGATCGGGAAGTCCTCCTTGCCGTCACCGGCGCCGCGCTCGTACTGCATGAAGACCAGGTTCCAGATCTCCACGTACCGCTCGTCGTTGACGGCCGGGCCGCCCTCGACGCCGAACTCGGGGCCGCGGTCGTAGTTGATCTCGGAGCAGGGGCCGCAGGGTCCGGGGACGCCCATGGACCAGAAGTTGTCCTTCTTGCCCAGCCGCTGGATGCGCTCGGCCGGCACACCGATCTTGTCGCGCCAGATGGCCTCGGCCTCGTCGTCGTCGAGGTAGACCGTGATCCACAGCCGCTCGGGGTCGAGACCGAAGCCGCCGTCCGCCACGGAGCTCGTCAGAGCCTCCCAGGCGTAACCGATGGCGCCTTCCTTGAAGTAGTCGCCGAAGGAGAAGTTGCCGCACATCTGGAAGAACGTGCCGTGCCGGGTGGTCTTGCCGACCTCTTCGATGTCCGGCGTGCGGACGCACTTCTGCACGCTGGTGACGCGCGGGGCGGGCGGCTTGACCTCGCCGAGGAAGTACGGCTTGAAGGGCACCATGCCCGCGGGGACCAGCAGCAGAGTCGGGTCGTCCGCGATGAGCGACGCCGAAGGGACGACGGTGTGACCGCGCTCCTCGAAGAAGCTCAGCCAGCGGCGACGAATTTCAGCCGACTCCATCAGTGGTCCTCATTCCGGTTGTACGACGTGTAGGGGAGCTTGCGGTATTCGGTTGCCCCGAGGGACCTTTCGGGTCCGACGGGCTCGGACGCCTCGACGACGTAGTGCCGCCGCACCGGGAGGTCCGGGTCGACCGGCGCCTGAAGGCCCAGCGCCTCGCCCAGCTCGGCCTCCCGCCGCACCATGGACTCACGGACGTCCAGGGCGAAGTCCTTGAGCTTGTGCCCCGTCTCGATCGCCCGGTCCGCGGCCTGCGCCGCGAGGCTCTCGGGGGTGAGCTGCTTGAGTTTCCGGTTGACCTTGGCGGTGGCCCAGACACCGGCGGCGGCGCCGGCGGTGAACCAGAACGTACGGCGGAACATGGCTGCGTCAGTCCTTCGATCCGCGGGAGTTTCTGCCGTTGCGCTTCCTGCCGCGTGCGGACGGCACGGTCCGGCCGACGACCACGGCCCGGCGCGCGGGTTCCGGTTGGGGGTCGGCCTTGCGGCCGATGGCCCGCCGCACCCCGTAGCCGAACGCGGCGACCTTGACGAGCGGGCCGCCGAAGGTCGAGGCGACGGTGGTGGAGAGCGCGGAGGCGTTGGAGGTGACTTCCTGGACGTCCGTCGCGATCGCGTCGACCTTGTCGAGCTGGGTCTGCGCGGAACGCACCGTCGCGGAGGCGTCGGCGAGCAGCGGAACCGCCTGTTCGGTCACGTCCGCCACGAGCTTGGTGGTCGCCCTGAGCGTCTGGGCCAGCCTCACCAGCACGACGGCGAGGAACGAAACCAGGATCGCCCAGAAGACGGCCACCAGGATCCCGGCCACCTCTCCACCGGACACAGTGCACCGCTCTCTAGCTTGTCGCTGTCTCTGTCTGTCTCTCCGGCGACGGCCGTCGCAGCGGCCGGTCGTCGTCCCCCGAGCCTATCGCGCCGGTGGTCGCACCCCCTACCGCATTACCCGCGGAAAGGGTGGGCGTTGCCACAAGGAGATTGTACGGAGAGCTTTCGGGCCAGTACTCTGCGTGTCTCATGCGACGCCCCCAGCGCTCCGTTCCGTCCCCCCACGATCCGAACGGCCCCACCGCGCCCGGAAACCTCCCGGCGGAACTGAACAGATTCGTCGGCCGCGAGAACGAACTCGTCCGTCTCGCCCAGCTCCTGGAAGAGTCCAGGCTCGTCACCGTGGTCGGCGTCGGCGGCGTGGGCAAGACCCGCTGCGCCGCCAGGATCGCCGCGCTGCTGGAGAAACGGTACTGCGACGGTGTCCGGATGGCCGAGCTCTCCGCCATCCATGACCCCGAGCTGCTGGAACACGCCCTGGTCGACGCCCTGGGGCTCACCGACCACACCGGCAGACCGCCCCGCACCACCCTCGTCGAGCATCTGGCCGACCGCCGCATCCTCCTGGTGATCGACGGCTTCGAGCACCTGGTCGACGCCTGCGCCGACCTTGTACGGGAACTGCTGCGCCGGGCCCCGTACTTGCGGGTGCTGGCCGCCGGACGGCTGCCGCTCGAACTGGACGGTGAGATCGTCTTCCCGCTCCCGCCGATGACGGACGAGGACGCGATGCAGCTCTTCACCGAGCGGGCCGTCGCCGTGCGGCCGGACTTCCGGCTGACCGACGAGAACCGCTCGACCGCCCGGGAGCTGTGCCGCCGCCTGGACGGAATCCCGCTCGCCCTCGAACTGGCCGCCGGACGGCTGCGCGCACTGTCCACCGTCCAGGTGCTGCAGCGTCTGGACGACCGCTTCCGGCTGCTGACCGGTTCGAGCCGCAGCGCGCTGGCGCGCCACCAGACGCTCCGTACGGCCATCGGCTGGAGCCATGAACTCTGCGCTCCGGAGCAGCGGTTGCTCTGGGCCCGGCTCTCGGTCTTCGCCGGACAGTTCGACCTGGAAGCCGTCGAGTACATCTGCAGCGGCGCCGATCTGCCGGCCGAGTCGGTGCTCGACGTGCTCTCCGGGCTGCTCGCGCAGTCCGTCGTGCTGCGCGAGGACTCGGCGCACGGCACCCGCTACCGGATGCTGGACACGGTGCGGGAGTACGGCGCCGAGTGGCTGGCGGCCACCGAAGACACGGACCGGCTGCGGCGCCGCCACCGGGACTGGTTCCTGGGGCTGGCGACCTGGTGCGAGCTCGACTGGTTCGGCCCGCGCCAGGGCGAGGTGGCCGCCCGGGTCGAGAGCGAGCTGCCGAATCTGCGGCGGGCGATGGAGTGTTCGCTGGAGATCCCGGGCGAGGCCCATCTCGCGCAGTACCTGGCGGGCACCCTGTGGTTCCTCTGGGTGGGCTGCGGGCGGCTCTCCGAGGGCCGGCACTGGCTGGACCACGTGCTGGAGGAGGACACCCCCTACGACCCCTCGCGGCTGAAGGCGCTGTGGGTGCTCGGCTACGTGGCCGTGCTGCAGGGCGATCCGGTCGGCGCGGTCTCCGCGTTGCAGGAGTGCCGGGACGAGGCGGAGCAGGCCGGTGACCCCACCGCGCTCGCGTACGCGGTGCACCGGACGGGCTGTCTGGCGCTCGTCACCGACGACATGGCCCGGGCCCAGGAGCTGCTGGACGAGGCACTGCGCCGCTACCGGGAGCTCGGCGAGCTGAACAGCAATGTGCTGATGGCCCAGATCGAGCTCGCGATGACGATCGGATTCCAGGGGGATCTGGACGGGGCGGCCGCCATCTGCGAAGAGGTCCGGGAGATCTGCGAGGATCACGGGGAGCGGTGGGCCCTGTCGTACGCGCTGTACGTACTGGCCTTCGCGGCGCTGCAGCGCGACCGGCCGGCACGGGCCCGGGAGCTGCTCGGCCAGTCGCTGGCGATCAGCCACGCCTTCCACGACCTGCTCGGCTCGGTGCTCGCCCTGGAGCTGCTGGCGCTGATCACGGCCATCGAAGGCGATCCGGCGGAGGCGGCGGTCCTCCAGGGGGCCGCCGACCGGATCTGGCCGTCGGTGGGACTGCCGCTGTTCGGGTCGGTGCACTACGGGCAGCCCCGGGTGCGCTGCGAGGAGCAGGCCCGCCGGGAGCTGGGCGACGACCGCTACGAGGCGGGGCTGCGCGCGGGCGGGCAGCTGGATCCGGCCACGGCGGTGGCCAGGGCTCTGGCGAGCGGCCCCGCGGGCCGCCGGGAGACTCCGGGGCGGCTGCCCGGGAAACTGCCCGGTCCCGGGAAAACGCGGAGGCCCGCCGCCTCCCGTACGTCGGAGAGGGGCGGGCCGGAGCGCTGGTGAGAGCGACTGCGCCTGGATCAGCGGGCGTAGTACTCGACGACGAGCTGCTCGTCGCAGATCACGGGGATTTCCTTGCGGTTCGGGTCCCGGTCAAGGCGGAAGGCCAGGGCCTTCAGGTTCACCTGCAGGTAGCGCGGGGTCTCACCGTCGGTGTCGTAGCCACCCTCGCGAGCAACCTGGAAGGGGTGCTTGTCGCGGCTGCGCTCGCGGACCATCACGATGTCGTCGGGACGGACGCGGAACGACGGCTTGTCGACCTTGCCGCCGTTGACCTCGATGTGACCGTGCACGACCATCTGGCGGGCCTGGTAGATGGTGCGGGCGATGCCCGAACGCAGAACCAGGGCGTCGAGACGGCGCTCGAGCTCGACGACCAGCGCCTCGCCCGTCTTGCCCTCGGCCTTCTTGGCACGGTCGTAGGCACGCGCCATCTGGCGCTCGCTGATGTCGTACTGCGCACGCAGGCGCTGCTTCTCCAGCAGACGGACCTTGTAGTCCGAGTTCTGCTTGCGGCCACGGCCGTGCTCGCCCGGCGGGTAGGGGCGGGCCTCGAAGTACTTGACGGCCTTCGGCGTCAGCGCGATGCCGAGCGCGCGGCTCTTCTTGACCTTGGGACGCGACTGGTTAGGCACGTTCTCCAGACCTCCGTTGTAGGTTAGGTTAGGCTCACCTTACTTAAGGAGATCGCGTGTCTCGCCCGGGGAACACCAGTCACATCACGGACAGCACTGACAGCGTCGACACCCCTCGGGGTGCCGATACGACGGAGGACCGATCAGATCGTGGTCAGCCGCGTCCCGGCGGGCTTGAAAACACTCGGATGCCGTCAGCAGCCGAGCGCACACGAACTCTCGTACAGAGTACCTGCTCGTCGGCGCTGCTCATCCCCGGGGTGGACGCAGCGGCCTGGGACCAGCTGATGCCGCTCACCCGAAGCGTCGGTCCCGACGGGGATCTGTTCCTCGAACTCCCCGCCGATTCCCCGGTCGTACGGGCCGCGACGCACGCCGAGGACGACGAGCTGACGGCTGTGCTGGAGCTCACGGACGTCGCCCCGGTCTCCGTCCCGCACCGCATCCGCGGCCGCGCGTGGGTCTCCGGCTGGATCACCACCGTACCCGGCCTGTCGGGGCCCGGCCGGATGACGCTCAGGCTGGAGACGGGCGAGGCGTACGTCGACGACCTGTGGGGCGCCGAGGAGGTCGAGCCGGAGGAATTCCGGGACGCGGCCCCCGATCCGCTGATCGAGTACGAGGCCGAGCTGCTGCAGCATCTGCACGCGGCGCACGGCGAGCAGCTGGCGACGCTGTGCGGGCTGCTGGGCGGGCGGGCGGATGGCCGCTGCACGGCCCATCCGCCTTCCGTGGTGCCGCTCGCACTGGACCGGCACGGGCTGCGGCTGCGGCTCTGCGAGGACCGGGGGCAGTGCTATGACGCCCGCTTCGAATTCCCCGCTCCGGTGCGGGACGTCAATGAACTGCGCGACGCGATGTACACGCTCTTCGAGGCGGCGGCGCGCTGAACACAAGCGCGGCCCGGCGCTCCCTCAGCCCGCGGACGGGCCGGTGCCGTCACCGGCCGGGCGGCCGAGCCGCTCGCGGACCCGCTCCACCACATCCGCGTAGCGCGCCTCCGCGCCGTAGCGCGTGGGCTGGTAGTAGTGCTTGTCGCGCACGGCGTCCGGGGCGTACTGCTGGGTGGCGATGCCGCCGGGGACATCGTGCGGATACACATAGCCCTGGGCGTGGCCCAGTTTGGCGGCACCCTTGTAGTGACCGTCGCGCAGATGGGCCGGAACGGGGCCCGCGAGGCCCTTGCGCACGTCCTCCTGGGCGGCGAAGATCGCCAGCGTCGCCGCGTTGGACTTGGGGGCGAGGGCCAGGGCGATCGTGGCATGGCTCAGGGTGAGCGCCGCCTCCGGGAAACCGATCATGGCGACCGCCTGGGCGGCCGCGACGGCGGTGGGCAGCGCCGTGGGGTCGGCGAGGCCGATGTCCTCGCTGGCCGAGATCATCAGCCGCCGGGCGATGAACCGGGGGTCCTCCCCCGCCTCGATCATCCGGGCCAGGTAATGCAGGGCGGCGTCCACGTCGGAGCCGCGGATCGACTTGATGAGCGCGCTCGCCACGTCGTAGTGCTGGTCGCCGTCCCGGTCGTACTTGACGGCTGCGCGGTCGACGGTCTCCTCCAGGGTCAGGAGGCTGATCTCCTTCTCCTGCTTGGACAGCGCGGCACCGGCCGCGGCCTCCAGCGCGGTCAGCGCCCGGCGGGCGTCGCCGCCCGCGATCCGCAGCAGATGCGCCTCGGCGTCCTCGGGCAGTGACACCGCACCGCCCAGCCCGCGCTCGTCGGCCAGGGCACGCCGCAGCAGGCCGCTCAGATCGTCGTCGGTGAGCGATTCCAGGGTGAGCAGCAGCGAGCGGGACAGCAGCGGCGAGATGATCGAGAAGTACGGATTCTCGGTGGTCGCCGCGATCAGTGTCACCCAGCGGTTCTCCACCGCCGGCAGCAGGGAGTCCTGCTGCGCCTTGGAGAAGCGGTGGATCTCGTCGAGGAAGAGGACGGTCTCCTTGCCGTAGCCGCCGGTGGCGCGGCGGGCGCCCTCGATGACGGCGCGCACCTCCTTGACGCCCGCGGTGATCGCGGAGAGCTCGACGAAGCGCTTGTTGGTGGCCTTGCTGACCACGTACGCCAGAGTCGTCTTCCCGATGCCGGGCGGGCCCCAGAGGATCACCGAGGACGGCCCGGCCGGCCCGCCGCTCCCCTCGCCGACCAGGCGGCGCAGCGGCGAGCCCGGCTTGAGCAGATGCTGCTGGCCGACGACCTCGTCGAGGGTGCGGGGGCGCATCCGGACAGCCAGTGGGCTGCTGGACGGGTCCTTCTCCTGGCGGTCTTCGGCGGCTGCGGTAAAGAGGTCGGGCTCCACGATTCGAAGCCTATGCCACGGCACTGACATCCCTGCCGGGCCGGTGGCCCGGGAGGGACGGGGGCCGGTCAGCTGGTCCAGAAGTCCCACCAGCGGGTCAGGATCAGCATGCCGATGATGCCGACCCACAGGACCGGCGGCACCCAGTGGAACTCTGTCAGGCCGTTGCGCAGCCAGCTCGGCGCGGGGATGATCCGGTGCTTGATGTTGTGCGTGGTGACGTAGCAGAACATGAAGATCGTCGCGACCCAGGCCAGGCAGCACCAGAGGCAGAGCGAGTTGATGTTGTAGAGCGACTGGTACTGGAGCCAGGTGCAGAAGCCGACGCCGAAGAGCGTGCCGGCGTTCATCCCCAGCCAGTACCAGCTGCGGAAGCGGGCTCCCGCGAGCAGTGCCAGCCCGATGCCGATGATCACGGGGTAGGTGGCCATGCCGAGCATCGGGTTCGGGAAGCCGAAGGCGGCCGCCTGCTCGCTCTTCATGATGTTGCCGCACGCGACGACCGGGTTGAGGCTGCACCCCGGCGTGAAGTTGGGGTCCTCCAGCAACTTGAACTTGTCGATCGTGATGACCCAGGCGGCCAGGAGTCCGGCAGCGCCCGTGATCACCAGCAGCAGTGCGAGCGCCCGACTGCCGCCGATGGTCCTCTTCCCGCCGTCCTCGTCCTGTTCGGAGGAGGGATGGTCAACCGCTGCAGTCGTCATATCGCCGTTCCATCAGTGAGTGGCCTGCTGGGCACGGTCATTGTGCCGTACCCCGGCACAAGTCTTCTGTTCGATGGACATAAAGGTGTGCCCGAAGGACTTCGCACGACCGGCGCGGAACTCAGTGGTCGGCGAGAGGCTCCGCACCATGGCCGGACTCGCGGTGGACGTACGCGGCCCGAGGAAGCGCTACGGCGAACCGACCGCCGTCGACGGCCCGGACCTGGGGATCCGGCGGAGCGGGGTGTTTCGGGATCCGCGGGCCGAACGGGCCGGGAAGTGCACGACGGTGGAGATCCGGCGGGATCGTCGCAGCCGTGGCGAAGGGACCGTCACGGTGCTCGGCGTCGACCGGGCCCGCACCGACCGTCGTTGGCGTTGCCGGGTCGGCGTCGTCCGGCAGGATGAATCCGCACCCGCCGAGTTGACGGTACGCGAGACGGTGGCGCACTTCGCCCGCTGCTACCCGGGGCCGCGCTGCTGCTGGTCGGCACCATGGTCGCGACGGCCCTCGGCGCCCGGTGCGTCGACGGGCCGGTGCGGTGTCTGCCGACCTTCCCCGGTGGAAGGAGCGGCGCGACGGCCGGCCGGGGTGCGCACGGCCCGGACGTGCGCGGCTTCGGGGCGGCCGGCCGGACCGTCCCGCCGGCCACCCCGACCGCGTCTCAGGCCAGGCGCTCGCGGACCGCCCCGACCACGTCGGACAGCGGCACGGCCGTCTGCTCGCCGGACTCCATGTCCTTGAGCTGGACCGCGCCCTCGGCCAGGTCCCGCTCGCCCGCGACGATCGTGAAGCGGGCCCCCGACCGGTTCGCGCTCTTCATCGCACCCTTGAGGCCCCGGTTCCCGTACGCGAAGTCCGCCGCCACGCCCTCGCGGCGCAGCTGCGTGACGACCCCGAAGAGCACCCGGCGGGCCTCCTCGCCGAGCGGTACCGCGAAGACGCTGGTGGCGGCGGGCAGTTCGAGCTCGATGCCCTCCGCCTCCAGCGCGAGCACCGTACGGTCCACGCCGAGCGCCCAGCCGACCGACGGGAGCGCTGGTCCGCCGATCATCTCGGACAGGCCGTCGTAGCGGCCGCCGCCGCCCACCGCGGACTGCGAGCCGAGTCCGTCGTGGACGAACTCGAAGGTGGTGCGGGTGTAGTAGTCGAGGCCGCGGACGAGCTTCTCGTCGTCCTCGTACACCACGCCCGCCGCCGAGAGCAGGTCGCGCACCTCCTCGTGGTACGCCTTGCAGGCGTCGCAGAGGTAGTCGCGCAGCACCGGGGCGCCGGTCAGCTGCTTCTGCACCTCGGGCCGCTTGTCGTCGAGGACCCTCAGCGGGTTGATCTCGATGCGGCGGCGGGTCTCCTCGTCCAGGTCGAGCTCGCGCAGGAAGCCCTGGAGCGCGTCCCGGTAGACGGGGCGGCACTCCTTGTCGCCCAGTGAGTTGAGCAGGATGCGGAAGTTCCGCAGGCCCAGGGCGCGGTACGCCTGGTCGGCCAGGATGATCAGCTCGGCGTCGAGCGCCGGGTCCTCGGCACCGATCGCCTCGGCACCGACCTGCGAGAAGTGGCGGTAGCGGCCCTTCTGCGGGCGCTCGTAGCGGTAGTACGAGCCGGAGTACCAGAGCTTCACCGGCAGGTTGCCGAGCTTGTGGAGGTTGGCCTCCAGCGCGGCGCGGAGCACCGAGGCGGTGCCCTCGGGGCGCAGCGCCAACTGGGAGCCCCCCTTGGTGGTGAGGGTGTACATCTCCTTGGTCACGATGTCGGTGGACTCGCCGACACCGCGGGAGAACAGGGCGACGTCCTCGAAGCCGGGCGTCTCGATGTAGCCGTAGCCCGAGTTCTTCAGGGGTGCGGAGATCGCCTCGCGCACCGCCAGGTACTTCGCGGAGTCCGGCGGGGTCAGGTCGTACGTGCCCTTGGGGGCCTTGAAAGTGCTCACGGGATTTCTCTCGTCACATTCCTCGTCGGGGCGCGTCCGTACCGTTCAGATACGGATTCGAGGCGCGCTCACGGCCGATGGTCGTCTGGGGTCCGTGGCCGGACAGCACCACGGTCGAGTCGTCGAGCGGCAGGCACACACGGGCCAGCGACTCGAGCAGCTCGGCGTGGTCGCCGCCGGGCAGGTCGGTGCGTCCGACGGAGCCGGCGAAGAGCAGGTCGCCCGAGAAGAGGATCTGCGGAACATCCGCGGCCTCGGGCATCCTGAACGTCACCGACCCCTTGGTATGGCCGGGCGCATGCGCGACACCGAACTCCAGACCGGCCAGCTTCAGCAGGGCGCCGTCGCTCAGCTCCTTGACGTCGTCCGGCTCCCCGATCGTCAGCTCGCCCATGAGCGGCATCCCGATGGAGCGGCCGAGGGCCTTCTCCGGGTCGCTCATCATGTACCGGTCCTCGGGGTGGATCCAGGCAGGGACGTCGTGCGCGCCGCACACCGGGACGACCGAGGCGACATGGTCGATGTGGCCGTGGGTCAGTACGACGGCGACGGGCTTCAGCCGATGCTTCTTCAGTGCTTCCTCGACTCCGGCCGCGGCCTGGTGGCCCGGGTCGATGATCACGCACTCCTCGCCTGCGGCCGGGGCGACCAGATAACAGTTGGTCCCCCAGGCCCCTGCGGGGAACCCGGCAATGAGCACGATCGTCCTTAATGGTCGTCCGACGGCGGATTGCGACTGAGAAGGTCGCGGCAGTTCAGAGCCTACCGGCGCTCCTCATTCCACAGCTAACCCATATACGGTACGGGGCAGCCAAGGCCTCATCACACGACCTACAAGGAGATCACCCGGTGGTCAGCAGCGATCAGCGGCGGCGGCAGCTCGCCAGGGAGAAGTTCGAGCGGCAGCAGCAGCGCCGGGAGGAGGCCCGCCGCAGGACGAGGCGGCTGACGGTCGTCATCGCGTCCGTGGTGGCCGTGGTGGCCGTCATAGGTGTGGGTTCCTATCTAGCCCTCGGCGACGACGACAAGAAGGACAAGGCGGACGCGGCCGCGAGTTCGAGCCCGTCGGCCAGCGCGTCGCCGGAGGCGAAGGAGAGCAGTGCGCCCGAGCCCGCGATGAAGATCGACAAGAAGGCCGAGTACACGCTTTCGCTCAAGACGAGCCAGGGCGACATCGCGTTCGCGATGAAGGCGGCGAAGACCCCGCACACCACGAACTCCTTCAAGTCGCTGGCCGACAAGGGCTTCTTCGACGGTACGAAGTGTCACCGTCTGACCACTCAAGGCATCTTCGTCCTCCAGTGCGGCGACCCCAAGGGCGACGGCACCGGTGGTCCCGGCTACACGATCCCGGACGAGAACCTGACCGCGCTGGGCAAGGCCGGCGCGGACGGCACGGTGACCTACCCGGCGGGCACGGTGGCGATGGCGAACACCGGCCAGCCGCACACCGGTGGCAGCCAGTTCTTCCTGGTGTACAAGGACAGCAAACTGCCGCCCACGTACACCCCGTTCGGCACGATGGACGAGGCCTCGCTGAAGGCCGTCAAGGACATCGGTGCGGCGGGCGTGGCAGGTGGCGCGGCCGACGGTGCGCCGAAGAAGGCCGTGGAGATCTCGAAGGCGGCCGTCGACAAGTCGTGACCGGCTGGGGGCGGCCGGACCGGGCCGGCCGGTGACGACGGGCGCGGGACGGATTTTTTTCGGCCGCGCTGAGAGCGGACAGCCGGGCGGCCGGTCGCCTAGATTGGCGTTGTGCAGGGCGGGCGCTGCCCGCCCCAGGAAACTGTGGACGATGCCAGGGGGGCGAACCCTCTCGCGGGCATCAGGTGGAGGAGGCGCTGTGAGCAGCGACCCGTGGGGCCGTGTCGATGAGACCGGCACCGTGTACGTGCGGACAGCCGACGGCGAGCAGGTCGTCGGATCGTGGCAGGCGGGTTCCCCTGAGGAGGCTCTGGCCTACTTCGAGCGCAAGTACGAGGGCATTGTGGTCGAGATCGGCCTCCTCGAACGGCGGGTGAAGACCACCGATCTGTCGGCGAAGGACGCGACGACCGCCATCGAGCATCTGCGTCTGCAGGTGGACGAGCATCACGCCGTCGGTGACCTCGACGCGCTGCGCAAGCGGCTCGACGCGCTCGTCGCGACGGTCGACTCGCGGCGCGAGGAGCGCAAGGCGCAGAAGGCGAAGCAGACCGACGAGGCGAAGCACGCCAAGGAGGCTCTGGTCGTCGAGGCGGAGGAGCTGGCGCAGAGCGAGCAGTGGCGCTCCGCGGGCGAGCGGCTCCGTGCGCTCGTCGACACGTGGAAGGGCCTGCCGCGGCTCGACCGCAAGTCCGACGACGAGCTGTGGCACCGCTTCTCGCATGCCCGCTCGGCGTTCTCCAAGCGCCGCAAGGCCCACTTCGCCTCGCTGGACGCCCAGCGCGAGGAGGCCCGCAAGGCCAAGGAGAAGCTGGTCGTCGAGGCGGAGTCGCTCTCCGGCTCCACCGACTGGGGGGCCACCGCCGCCCGCTACCGCGACCTGATGACGGAGTGGAAGGCGGCGGGCCGCGCCCAGCGCGAGGCCGAGGACGATCTGTGGAACCGCTTCCGCGGTGCTCAGGACGTCTTCTTCGCCGCCCGCAGCGGGGTCTTCGCCGAGCGGGACGCGGAGCAGGGCGAGAACCTCAAGGTCAAGGAGGAGCTCGCGGTCGAGGCCGAGCGTCTGGTGCCGGTGAAGGACCTGAAGGCGGCCAGGGCCGCGTTCCGGGCCCTCAACGAGCGCTGGGAGGCCGTCGGCCACGTACCGCGTGACGCCCGCCCGAAGGTCGAGGGGCGGATGCACGCGGTGGAGCGGGCGCTCCAGGAGGCCGAGGAGTCGGAGTGGCGGCGGACGAACCCGGAGGCGCGTGCGCGTGCCGCGGGTCTGACCGGTCAGCTCCAAGCGGCCGTCGACAAGCTGCGCGGGCAGATCGACACCGCCCGTGCCTCGGGCAACAACGCCCGCGCCGACAAGCTGGCCAAGGAGCTGGAGGGCCGGCAGGCGCTGCTGGACCAGGCTCTGAAGGGGCTTGAGGAGTTCGGCGGCTGATCCCCGCCCGGACGAAGCGGAGGGCCCCGGTACGCGGTGCGTACCGGGGCCCTTCTGCTGCGTCGCCGCTACGGCCTGCGGGCCGAGGTCACCCGGTAGACGTCGTAGACGCCCTCCACGCCCCGTACCGCCTTCAGTACGTGGCCGAGGTGCTTCGGGTCGCCCATCTCGAAGGTGAAGCGCGAGGTGGCCACCCGGTCCCGGGAGGTCTGCACGGCCGCCGACAGGATGTTGACGTGCTGGTCGGACAGGACGCGGGTGACGTCCGAGAGCAGCCGGGAGCGGTCGAGGGCCTCGACCTGGATGGCGACCAGGAAGACCGAGGACTGGGTCGGCGCCCACTCGACCTCCAGGATCCGTTCCGGCTGCTGCGACAGCGAGTCGACGTTGACGCAGTCGGCGCGGTGCACGGAGACGCCGCTGCCCCGGGTGACGAAGCCGATGATCGGGTCGCCGGGGACGGGCGTGCAGCAGCGGGCCAGTTTGACCCAGACGTCCTCGACGCCCTTGACGACCACGCCCGGATCGGCGTTGGAACGGCGCTTGTTGCGGCTGCGCGACGGCGGCGAGCTCTCCGCGATGTCCTCGTTGGCCTCGTCCTCGCCGCCGAGCGCCTGGACCAGCTTCTGCACGACACCGGCGGCGGCGACATGGCCCTCGCCGATCGCCGCGTACAGCGACGAGATGTCGGGGTAGCGCATCTCGTGGGCAAGGGTGACCAGGGAGTCGCCGGTCAGGATGCGCTGGATCGGCAGGTTCTGCTTGCGCATGGCACGCGCGATGGCGTCCTTGCCCTGCTCGATCGCCTCGTCGCGGCGCTCCTTGGAGAACCAGGCCCGGATCTTGTTGCGGGCGCGGGGCGACTTGACGAAGCCCAGCCAGTCCCGGGAGGGACCGGCGCCGGCCGCCTTGGAGGTGAAGACCTCCACCAGGTCGCCGTTGTCGAGCGTCGATTCGAGCGGCACGAGCCGCCCGTTGACCCGTGCTCCTATGGTCCGGTGGCCGACCTCCGTGTGCACCGCGTACGCGAAGTCGACCGGGGTCGCACCCGCGGGCAGCGCTATGACGTCGCCCTTGGGCGTGAAGACGAAGACCTCGTTGCGGGAGAGGTCGAAGCGCAGCGACTCCAGGAACTCGCTGGGGTCCTCGGTCTCCTTCTGCCAGTCCAGGAGCTGGCGCAGCCACGCCATGTCGTTGACGGTGTCCTGGCTCCGGCCGCCGCCCGTGTTCTTGGGAACGTCGGTACGGACCTTGGAGGCGCCCGCGACGGCCTCCTGCTTGTACTTCCAGTGCGCGGCGATGCCGTACTCGGCGCGGCGGTGCATGTCGAAGGTGCGGATCTGGAGCTCGACGGGCTTGCCGCTGGGACCGATCACCGTGGTGTGCAGCGACTGGTACATGTTGAACTTGGGCATCGCGATGTAGTCCTTGAACCGGCCGGGGACCGGATTCCATCGCGCGTGGACGGTGCCGAGCGCCGCGTAGCAGTCGCGGACGGTGTCGACGAGTACCCGGATGCCCACCAGGTCGTAGATCTCGGCGAAGTCCCTGCCCCGCACGATCATCTTCTGGTAGACGCTGTAGTAGTGCTTCGGCCGCCCGGTGACGGTGGCCTTGATCCGGGCGGCGCGCAGGTCTGCCTGGACCTCGTCGGTCACTATGGCGAGGTATTCGTCGCGCTTGGGGGCCCGCTCGGCGACGAGACGGACGATCTCGTCGTACATCTTGGGGTAGAGGATCGCGAAGGCGAGGTCCTCCAGCTCCCACTTGATGGTGTTCATGCCCAGGCGGTGCGCCAGCGGTGCGTAGATCTCAAGCGTCTCGCGGGCCTTCTTCTCCTGCTTCTCCCGCTTGAGGTAGCGCATGGTGCGCATGTTGTGCAGCCGGTCGGCGAGCTTGATGACCAGGACCCGGGGGTCCTTGGCCATGGCGACGACCATCTTGCGCACGGTCTCGGCCTGGGCGGCCTCGCCGAACTTGACCTTGTCCAGCTTGGTGACGCCGTCGACGAGCAGGGCGACCTGGTCGCCGAAGTCACGGCGCAGGGTGTCCAGGCCGTACTCGGTGTCCTCGACGGTGTCGTGCAGCAGTCCGGCCATCAGCGTCGCCGGGTCCATGCCCAGCTCGGCGAGGATCGTCGTCACCGCGAGCGGATGGGTGATGTACGGGTCGCCGCTCTTGCGCTTCTGGCCGCGGTGCCAGCGCTCGGCGACCTGGTAGGCCCGCTCGATCTGGCGCAGCGTGGCCGTCTCGATCTTGGTGTCGTTGCTCCGGACGATGCGCAGCAGCGGTTCGAGCACCGGGTTGTACGGGCTGGAGCGCTGCACCCCGAGACGGGCCAGCCTGGCCCGCACCCGGTTGGACGAGCCGCCGGAGCGGGTCGTGGGGGCGGTCGGGGAGACCGGCCTGGCCGCGGGCTTCGCGGGCGGCTTCGGGGCGGATGCCGCCGGGGAGACGGGTGCGGCCGGCTGTGCGGGGGAAGCGGGCGCGGCCCCGGGGGCCCCGGCTCCCGCCCGTGCCGGGCCCGGACCGGGCTCGGGGGCCGGGGGCTTCGGCTTGTCCGCGGGCTGCTTCTTCCCGGGCGTGGCTGAGGCCGCCGCGGGCTTGTCGGGCTGCGGGGCGGCGACTGGCTGGGCCTCGTCTGGCAAGAGCGCTCCTCGTGCGGATCCGGGTACCCGGAGAGGCCATCGTATCGACCCCGCGGCCGGACCTCCCCCGGGGACCGTGAGACTCCTGACAACGCGGGACGGGCACCCGGTTGTTCCCGGGTGCCCGTCCTGTCCGCACGATCCGTTGCCACGTACGGTCAATACTGCTCAGACCGTGATCAGAACCTCCAGCGGCGCGCCCCGCAGGCCCTGCTCCAGCCGGGCCCGTCCGGGGAGGAAACCGAGCTCCATGAGGACCGCGACGCCCGCGACATCGGCACCGGCCCGCCGGATCAGCTCCAGCGAGGCCTCGGCGGTGCCACCCGTGGCGAGGATGTCGTCGATGACCATGATCCGGTCGTCGGCGGACAGGTCCTCCGCGTGGATCTCGATCTCGGCGGTGCCGTACTCCAGCTCGTACGCCTGGCTGAGCGTGGCTCCGGGCAGTTTGCCCGCCTTGCGCACCGGTACGAAGCCGAGCCCGGCCCGGACCGCGACCGGGGCGGCCAGGATGAAGCCGCGCGCCTCCAGGCCGACGACCTTCGTGGCGCCGTGCCGTACGCACAGCTCCGCGAGGGTGTCGGTGAGGGCCGCGAACGCCGTCGGGTCCGCGAGCAGCGGGGTGATGTCCTTGAACAGCACGCCCGGCTTCGGGTAGTCCGGAACGTCGCGGATCCGGCTGAGCAGAAGATCGCGGGTGCCCTCGGTGGTGCTGGTCATCGACGCTTCCCCGGGGTCCGGCCATGGCCCCTGGGGGGCTGCTGACGCTGACCGACGACCGCGGCCGCGGGTGCGGCGTCCTGCGGGTCGTCACCGTCCGACTGCTCGTCCTCGGCGGACTCGCCCTTGGCGGCGGCTGCCGCGCGCTTGGCCAGGATCCGCTTCTTCAGGGCCTTCATCTGCGGGTCGCGTTCCTTGAGGTCGGCGACGAGCGGCGTGGCGATGAAGATCGAGGAGTACGCGCCGGCGGCGAGGCCGACGAAGAGCGCCAGGGAGATGTCGTTCAGCATGCCGGCGCCGAGGACGCCGCCACCGATGAACAGCAGACCGGCGAC
The DNA here is from genome assembly GCF_040634135.1 of Streptomyces sp. NPDC007164. NCBI lineage: Bacteria > Bacillati > Actinomycetota > Actinomycetes > Kitasatosporales > Streptomycetaceae > Streptomyces > Streptomyces sp. NPDC007164. The sequence continues at coordinate 178,609 of NZ_JBEYFB010000006.1, read as the reverse complement.
CGGCAGCAGAGCCACGACGGTGGTGTTGATGGAACGGACCAGCGTGCCGTTGATGGAGCGGTTGGCGATCTCGCTGTACGTCCACCGGGTCTGCTTGGTGATCCCCTGCGTGCCCTCCTTGAGGCTGTCGAAGACGACGACCGTGTCGTAGAGGGAGTAACCGAGGATGGTCAGCAGACCGATCACGGTGCCCGGGGTGACCTCGAAGCCGACCAGGGCGTAGACACCGACCGTGATGGTGATGTCGTGGATCAGCGCGACGAGGGCCGCGATGGCCATGCGCCACTCGAAGGCGATGGCCAGGTAGATCACCACGAGGACCATGAAGATGCCGAGGCCGGTCCAGGCCTTGTTGGCGATCTGCTCACCCCAGCTGGGGCCGACCAGGTCGGCGGCGATCTTCTCCGCGGGAACGTCGAGGTCCTTGGAGAGCGTGTTCTTGATCTCGTCGGACTTCGCGGTGTCGACCTCGGTGATCTGGATGCGCAGACCGCCGTTGCCGAGCTTCTGGACGATCGCCTGGTGGCCGGAGGCTTCCGTGGCCAGGTCCTCCGCCTTGGCGACGGTGACGCTGGTCTTCGGGGTGGTGAAGACCGCGCCGCCCTTGAACTCGATGCCCATGTTCAGGCCGCTGACCGCCAGGCCGACGATGGCCGTGATGGTGATCAGGATCGAGATCCCGTACCAGATCTTGCGCTTGCCGATGAAGTCGTAGCCGACCTCGCCTCGGTAGAGACGGGCGCCGAGAGTGCCGAGTCGCGACATCTCACGCCTCCTTCGGGTCAGTGGGGGCGTTGACACGGCGCGAGCGGCGCAGCGGCGGCTTGGCGCCGAGCCGCTTCGGGTCCAGGCCGGACCACGGGTGACCGCTGGCGAAGAACTTCGTACGGGCCATCAGCGTCATGACCGGCTTGGTGAAGAGGAACACCACGACCACGTCGAGCAGGGTGGTGAGACCCAGCGTGAACGCGAAGCCCTGGACCTTGCCGACAGTGACCACGAAGAGCACCGCGGCGGCGAGGAACGACACGAAGTCGGAGACGAGGATGGTGCGCCGGGCGCGCGGCCAGGCCCGCTCGACGGCCGGGCGGAGCGTGCGGCCCTCCCGGATCTCGTCGCGGACCCGTTCGAAGTACACGATGAAGGAGTCCGCGGTGATACCGATGGCCACGATGGCGCCGCAGACCGCCGGGAGGTTCAGCGCGAAGCCGATGGCCGGGCCGAGCAGCGACATGAGCGTGTAGGTCAGGATGCCGGAGACCAGGAGGCTCAGGAGCGCGATGAACGCGAGTCCCCGGTAGTAGGCCACAAGGTAGATGACCACCAGGGCCAGACCGATGGCACCGGCGATCAGACCGGCCTGCAGCTGCTCACCGCCGAGCGCGGCGGTGACCGTGGTGACGCTCTGCTCCTTGAACGAGAGCGGGAGCGCACCGTAGGAGAGCACGTTGGCCAGGTCCTCGGCGGACTGCTGGGTGAAGCTGCCGGAGATCTCGGCGCTGCCGCTGAGCGTGGAGTTGACCTGCGGCGCGGAGACGACCTCGCCGTCCAGCGCGATGGCGAACTGGTTCTGCGGGGACTGCTGCGCGGAGAGCTTCTTGGTGATCGTCTGGAACTGCTTGGAGCCCTGCTTGGTGAACTCCATGTTGACGATCCACATGCCGCGCTGCTGGTCGAAACCGGCCTTGGCGTTGTCGACCTCGGTGCCGGACACCTCGGACGGGCCGAGGACGTACTTCGCGTCACCCTCGGAGCTGCACGCGACGACCATGTCGGTGGGCTTGGCCCCCCGTGCGGCCTCGGCGCGGGACGCCTTGCTGGAGCAGTCCAGCGCCGCGAACTTCTTCTGCAGCTCGGCGGCGGCGGCCTCGTCGGCGGCGGACGCGGACGGCGTGGCGTCGGCCTTGGGCGTGGCGTCGGCCTTAGGCGTGGTGCTCGTCTTGGGCGTCGGCGTGGAGTCGGCCTTGAGGGCGCCGGTGACGGCGCGGCCCTGGGTGGTGGCGCTCGCGTTCGGCGTCGCCGACGTCTTGCCCTTGTCGGCGGTGGGGGCGCTGGGGCTGCCGGACGGGGTGGGTTTGCCGGACGACGAGGCGCTGGGCTCCGGGGTGGGCGTGCCCTGGGCGACGGTCAGCACCGGCCGGAAGTAGAGCTTGGCCGTGGTGCCGACCTGCTCCCGGGCCTGGGCTGAGTTCGTGCCCTTGGGAATGTTGACGATGATGTTGCGATCGCCCTGTGTCTGGACCTCGGCCTCGGAGACGCCAAGACCATTGACACGGCGCTCCATGATCTGGACCGCCGTGTCCATGTTGGTCTTGTTGATCGCCGATTCCTGGCCCGGCTCGCTCTTCGCCTCAAGCGTGATCGAAGTGCCGCCCGCCAGGTCGATGCCGAGCCGTGGGGTCGGCTGATCGGCCAGGAACATCCCGCCGGTGAGCGCGACCATGGCGATCAGGATCAGAGCCAGGGAACGCCCCGGCCTGCCCTGACCGCCTGCCGGCGCTCGCCTCTTCTTCGGTGCTGCCACCTTCTCGTTTCTCCCTGTCCAACCGCCCCGCGCCGGGTACGCGCCCGAGCGGCCACGAAGTGTAGTGGGGACCCGCCCCCGCAGAAGACCGCACGGACCGGGGAATGCCGGATGCCGGTGGGCTCACGGCATCCCCGGGCGTGGGTTACTTCGCGTCGGCCTCGCCGTCGTCCTTGCCCTCGGACTTCTTGCCGGACTCGGCGTCCTTCGGCTCGGCGTCCTCGGCCTTCTTGCCGAGGTCGATCCGGGCGTCGTCCGAGTCGTCCTTGTCGGCGTCGTCCTCGGTCAGCGAGGAGGCGTCGTCGGGGACGACGGTGCCGTCGAGGTCGATGCTGCTCTCGTCCTCGCCGTGGACGATGCGGTTGTACTCCGCGTCGTCGAGGACGGCGCCGATGGCGTTCTTGGCGTAGATGGCGTGGACGCCGGGCGCGATCTCAAGGAGAACCGTGTCGTCGTGCAGCTCCTTGACGGTGGCGTACATGCCCCCGATCGTCCGGACGCCGGTGCCGGGCTGCATCTCGTTGCGCATCTGGGCGGCGGCCGCCTGCTTCTTCTTGGCGGACCGCGTCATCAGGAACATGGCCCCGATGAGCACGATGAAGGGGAGGAGAGTCACGGGATTCACGGGACGAGTTTCCTTCGCACGACCGCGCTCGAAGGCGGCCTGTATCTACGGGGGTGGGTACACCGACCTGTAAGGGCGGCATCGGCGGAGTCTAAGCGAGTCCGCATCGATGGAACAACGCCCGAAGGCGCCCTGTGGTTCCTGCACCGGTCAACCTGTGACAGATCACGCCCCGAACAGACCCTGTTGTCCCTTTCCGCCTTGCTGCGGAGGTACGAGCCCCAGATGGGCCCAGGCCGCGGGCGTCGCGACCCGTCCCCGCGGCGTCCTGGCCAGCAGTCCCTCCCGGACCAGGAAGGGCTCCGCGACCTCCTCGACGGTCTCGCGCTCCTCCCCCACGGCGACCGCGAGGGTGGACAGCCCGACGGGGCCGCCGCCGAAAAGCTTCAGCAGGGCGCCCAGCACCGCGCGGTCGAGCCGGTCGAGGCCGCGGGCATCGACCTCGTAGACCCCGAGGGCGGTGGCGGCGACCGGGCGGTCGATCCGTCCGTCGGCCTTGACCTGGGCGTAGTCCCGTACGCGGCGCAGCAGCCGGTTGGCGATCCGGGGGGTGCCTCGGGAGCGGCCGGCGATCTCGGCGGCGCCGTCCGCGTCTATCTCCACGTCGAGGAGGCGGGCGGAGCGGTGGATGACACGCTCCAGCTCGGTGGGGGCGTAGAACTCCATGTGGCCGGTGAAGCCGAAGCGGTCGCGCAGCGGCGGCGGCAGCAGTCCGGCCCTGGTGGTCGCGCCGACCAGGGTGAACGGCGGCAGTTCCAGCGGGATCGCCGTGGCGCCGGGGCCCTTGCCGACGATGACGTCGACCCGGAAGTCCTCCATCGCCATGTAGAGCATCTCCTCGGCCGGCCGCGACATGCGGTGGATCTCGTCGAGGAAGAGGACCTCGCCCTCCTGGAGGGAGGAGAGAATCGCGGCGAGGTCACCCGCGTGCTGGATGGCGGGGCCGGAGGTGATCCGGATCGGCGCGCCCATCTCGGCCGCGATGATCATGGAGAGGGTGGTCTTGCCGAGACCGGGGGCGCCGGAGAGCAGGACGTGGTCGGCGGTGGCGCCGCGGGCCAGGGCCGCCTTGAGGACCAGGTCGAGCTGTTCGCGCACCTTCTCCTGGCCGACGAATTCGTCCAGGTCCTTCGGGCGCAGCGCCGCTTCGACCGCGGTGTCTTCGCCGTCCGCGTCGGCATGGACGAGGCTCTCGTCGAGCCGCTCGTCGGTGTCGGGTCCGGTCTCGTCCCAGTTCATTCAGTCTGTCCCGCCTCGGGTGTTTCGGTGCCGTGCGGTGCCCGGCCCGGCGTCGGGGTGTTCCCCGGGGTGCGGCGCTCCGGTCAGCGCGCGCGGTTGAGGGTCTGGAGTGCGACACGCAGCAGCTGCGGCACGGGGGCCTGCCCGCCCTCGGCGATGGCCGCCTCGGCCTGGGGGGCGACGGCGGTGACCGCCTCGTCGGCCTCGCGGGTGGCGTAGCCGAGGCCGATCAGGGCGGCCTGGAGCTGATCGCGCCAGGAACTGGTGACGGCGGTGCCGATGCCCTGGCGGCCGATGTGGGCGCCGACGGGCTCGCCGAGCCTGTCCTTCAGTTCGAGGAGGAGCTTCTGCGCGCCCTTCTTGCCGATGCCGGAGACGGCGGTGAGCGCCTTCTCGTCGCCGGTGGCGACCGCGGTGCGCAGGGCGTCCGGGCTGTGGGTGGCGAGCATCGCCTGGGCGAGCCGGGGCCCGACCCCGCTGGCGGTCTGGAGCAGCTCGAAGACCTGCCGCTCGTCGTCGTCGGCGAAGCCGTAGAGGGTGAGGGAGTCCTCCCGTACGACGAGGGAGGTGGCGAGCCTGGCCTCCTTGCCGATCCGGAGGCCGGCGAGGGTGTTCGGCGCGCACTGGACGGCCATGCCGATGCCGCCGACCTCGATCACGGCCGTGGTCGGGGCGAGTGCGGCGACGGGGCCGCTGACGAAGGCGATCATCGGGGGACCTTCCGGACGGGAACTGCGGGTGTACGGGGGACGCGCGGGCCGCGGGACGCGGCGGCTGCCGCGTGGGCCTGCTGGAGGCGGTTGACGGCGGGGGCGCGCCAGATGTGGCAGATGGCGAGGGCGAGGGCGTCGGCCGCGTCGGCCGGCTTCGGCGGGGCGTCGAGCCGCAGCAGCCGGGTCACCATCGCGCCGACCTGTGCCTTGTCGGCGCGGCCGCTGCCCGTGACGGCCGCCTTGACCTCGCTGGGAGTGTGCAGGGCGACGGGGATGCCGCGGCGCGAGGCGCAGAGCATGGCGACGGCGCTGGCCTGGGCGGTGCCCATGACCGTACGGACGTTGTGCTGGCTGAACACCCGCTCCACGGCGACGAATTCGGGCCGGTGCTCGTCGAGCCATTCCTCGATGCCGCGCTCGATGGCGACCAGCCGGTGCCCGAGCTCCGCGTCGGCCGGGGTGCGCACGACCCCGACGCCGAGCATCGTCAGGGGGCGGCCGGCGACGCCTTCGACGACGCCGACACCGCACCGGGTCAGCCCCGGGTCCACGCCCAGCACCCGCATGGGACGCCCCCTCCGTACCGATCGGTCAACTGTTCCCGCAGGCTATCGGCTCGCACTGACAATGCGACGGGCCGACGGGGTGTGTCCCCGTCGGCCCGTCGCTGAGGGCTACGCCGAGCGCGGCTCAGGCGTCGACCTTCTCCATGACCTCGTCCGAGACGTCGAAGTTGGCGAAGACGTTCTGCACGTCGTCGCTGTCCTCCAGCGCGTCGATCAGCTTGAAGATCTTGCGCGCGCCCTCCTCGTCCAGCTCGACCTGCATGGTGGGCAGGAAGTTGGCCTCGGCGGAGTCGTAGTCGATGCCGGCCTCCTGGAGCGCGGTGCGGACCGCGACCATGTCGGTGGCCTCGCTGACGACCTCGTACGTGTCACTGAGGTCGTTGACCTCCTCGGCGCCCGCGTCGAGCACGGCACCCAGGACGTCGTCCTCGGTCAGCTCGCCCTTGGGGACGATGACGACGCCCTTGCGGTTGAAGAGGTACGAGACCGAACCCGGGTCGGCCATCGAACCCCCGTTGCGGGTCATCGCGACCCGTACGTCGGACGCGGCACGGTTGCGGTTGTCGGTGAGGCACTCGATGAGCACCGCGACACCGTTGGGGCCGTAGCCCTCGTACATGATCGTCTGGTAGTCGACGCCGCCCGCTTCGAGACCGCCGCCGCGCTTGACCGCGGAGTCGATGTTCTTGTTCGGTACGGAACTCTTCTTCGCCTTCTGGATCGCGTCCACGAGGGTCGGATTGCCCTCGGGGTCCACACCACCGGTGCGGGCCGCGACCTCGATGTTCTTGATCAGCTTCGCGAAGAGCTTGCCGCGCTTGGCGTCAATCACGGCCTTCTTGTGCTTCGTCGTAGCCCATTTAGAGTGGCCGGACATCTGCCTTCTCCTTCGCGTCACCAAAAACGATTCGAACCCGAGAGATCCTACCGGGATCGAGTCAGCCGACCGCGCGCACCATGTCCACGAACAACGCGTGAACGCGGTGGTCTCCGGTCAATTCCGGGTGGAAAGACGTAGCCAGGGCGTTTCCCTGACGGACGGCGACGATATGGCCGCCGTGCTCCGCCACGACCTTGGCCTGCGCGCCGACGGACTCCACCCAGGGGGCGCGGATGAACACGCCCTCCACGGGGCCGTCCTCGATTCCGGCGACCTCCACGGCCGCCTCGAAGGACTCGTTCTGCCGCCCGAAGGCGTTGCGGCGCACGATCATGTCGATCCCGCCGACGGTCTCCTGGCCCGAGCGCGGGTCGAGGATCTTGTCGGCGAGCAGAATCATTCCGGCGCAGGTGCCGTAGACGGGCATGCCGTCCCGTACCCGCTCGCGCAAGGGCTCCAGCATCCCGAACAGGGAAGCCAGCTTGGACATCGTGGTGGACTCGCCACCGGGGATGACCAGGCCGTCGACCTCGGCGAGTTCCTCGGGACGCCGGACCGGCCTGGCCAGGGCGTCGGCCGAGGCCAGGGCGATCAGGTGTTCCCGTACGTCGCCCTGGAGGGCCAGGACTCCGATCACAGGGGTGTCGCTCATCGGTGATTACCAGCCACGGTTGGCGTAGCGCTCGGCCTCGGGCAGGGTGTCGCAGTTGATGCCGACCATGGCCTCGCCCAGGTTGCGGGAGGCGTCCGCGATGATCTTCGGGTCGTCGTAGAAGGTGGTGGCCTTCACGATCGCGGCGGCGCGCTTGGCCGGGTCGCCGGACTTGAAGATTCCGGAGCCGACGAAGACGCCCTCGGCGCCGAGCTGGCGCATCAGCGCGGCGTCGGCGGGGGTGGCGACACCGCCTGCGGAGAACAGCACGACGGGCAGCTTGCCGAGCTCCGAGACCTCCTTGACCAGCTCGTACGGGGCGCGGAGCTCCTTGGCGGCGGCGTACAGCTCGTTGTTGTCGTAGCCGCGCAGGCGGGCGATCTCGTTCTTGATCTGGCGCAGGTGGCGGACCGCCTCGACTACGTTTCCGGTGCCGGCCTCGCCCTTCGAGCGGATCATGGCCGCACCCTCGGCGATCCGGCGCAGGGCCTCGCCCAGGTTGGTGGCGCCGCAGACGAACGGGGTGGTGAAGGCGAACTTGTCGCTGTGGTTGACCTCGTCGGCCGGGGTGAGGACCTCGGACTCGTCGATGTAGTCGACACCGAGGGACTGAAGCACCTGGGCCTCGACGAAGTGGCCGATGCGCGACTTCGCCATCACCGGGATGGAGACGGCCTCGATGATCTCCTCGATCATGTTCGGGTCCGACATCCGGGCCACGCCGCCGTCCTTGCGGATGTCGGCCGGAACCCGCTCCAGGGCCATGACCGCCACGGCGCCCGCGTCCTCGGCGATCTTCGCCTGCTCGGCGTCGACGACGTCCATGATCACGCCGCCCTTGAGCTGCTCGGCCATGCCGCGCTTGACGCGCGCGGTGCCGGTGGCCGGGGAGTCGGGCTGCGGAGTGCTGGGAAGCGTGGACATGGATCGACCTCACTCGGAGAAAAGTTGCTGAAAAACGCTGCTCGGTGCAGTGCTGAGCAAACTCTCCGGGAACAGTCCACCGCAAGGGCCAATGGCAGGCCGGTGGATCGTTTTGAACGCGTACGGGACGAGATGTGGCCCCCGTCACGCGCGAATGCGGCAGTCCGGTCAGCTGACGGGGCGGTCCGCCAGGGCCACCGGAGGTTCGTCGTCCATCTCGAAGGCCAGCGGGAACGGGGCATGTCCGGCCAGCCGGAACCACCGCACCTTGCGGTGCCGGCGCAGCGCGCGCGCCGCGCGTACCGCGTCGTTGTGGAACCGCCGGGCCATGGGCACTCGGCGCACGGCGGCGGCGAGTTCGAGCGCCGCCTCCTCGCCGCCGGGGATCTCCTTCACGGCCTCCACCTGCGCCGGCTCGCCGAATACCGCCCGCAGCGCGGTGCTCAGTTCGCTCTCCGCGACCTCGCGGTGCTCCTCCTCCGCCTGGCGGGCGGCGTGCGCGGCCTCGTACAGGACGATGGAGGCGGCCGGATCGAGGACACCGGAGGTGGCCAGTTCCTGGGTGACCGACGCACGGCGCAGCAGCTGCGCGTCGAGGGCGGCCCGGGCGGCGTCGATGCGGGTGTGCAGCCGGTCCAGCCGGCCGGCGGTCCAGCTGAGGTACATACCGATCGCGACGACCGCGACGGCGATCCAGATGAGGGTTTCGATCACGGGCGGCAAGGCTACCGGTGAGGCACGGACGGCGTGGCCGCCCGGCCCCGGCTCCCCGGCCCCCGGCCGGCGGCCCTCACTCCCGCGCCAGTCCGAACCGGGCACGCAGCCCCGTGCGTTCGTCGGCGGCCACCGAGGCCGCCCCGTCGGTCACCGTCTCGTACACCGCGAGGATGTCCGCCCCGACCGTCGACCAGTCGAACCGGCGCACATGCGCGGCGCCCCGCTCACGCAGCTCCGCACGCCGCTCCGGGTCGCCGAGCAGCCGGATCGCCGCAGCGGCCAGCGCGTCCGCGTCCTCGTTGGCGAAGAGTTCGCCCGCCGCGCCGAGGTCCAGCACCTGCGCGAACGCGTCCAGGTCGCTGGCGAGGACCGGGGCACCGGCCGACATGGCCTCGACCAGGATGATCCCGAAGCTCTCGCCCCCGGTGTTGGGCGCCACGTACACATCGACGCTGCGCAGCAGCCGCGCCTTGTCCTCGTCGCTCACCATGCCGAGGAACTCGACCCGCTCACGCATCGCCTCGGGCAGCGAGGCGACGGCCTCCTCCTCGTCGCCCCGCCCGGCCACCAGCAGCCGGGTGTCGGGGCGGGCGGCGAGGATCGCGGGAAGCGCCCGCATCAGGACCGGCAGGCCCTTGCGCGGCTCGTCGATGCGCCCGATGAAGCCGATCGTGCCGCCCTGCCACTCGGCCCTGGGCTCGGCGGCGGCGAAGAAGCCGACATCGACGCCGTTCGGGATGACGACCGCGTCGCCGCCGAGGTGCTCGACCAGGGTGCGCCGGGCGTACTCGCTCACCGCGATGCGCGCGCTGATCTTCTCCAGCGCCGGCTGGAGGATCGGGTACGCCGCGATCATGGCCCGGGAGCGCGGGTTGGACGTGTGGAACGTGGCGACGATCGGCCCCTGCGCCGCCCAGCAGGCGAGCAGCCCCAGCGACGGCGAGGTCGGCTCGTGGATGTGGATCACGTCGAAGGTGCCGTCGTGCAGCCAGCGGCGCACCCGGGCGGCCGAGAGGAAGCCGAAGTTCAGCCGGGCGACCGAGCCGTTGTACGGGACGGGCACGGCCCGGCCCGCCGACACCACGTACGGCGGCAGCGGTGTCTCGTCGTCGGCGGGCGCCAGCACCGACACCTGGTGCCCCAGCCGGATCAGGTGCTCGGCCAGGTCGCGGATGTGGAACTGCACCCCGCCGGGCACGTCCCAGGAGTACGGGCAGACGATGCCGATCTTCACGTCCGGTCCTCCCGGGTCTCCAGATCATCGAGCCAGAGCCGTTGCAGCATGTGCCAGTCCTCCGGATGGTCGGCGATCCCGACGGCGAAGGCATCGGCCAGCGCCTGTGTCATCGAGGACGTCTTCCCGGTGCGGTCACCTGACTCGGGCAGCTCTACCGGCGCGTGGATCCGGGCCTTCATCACGGGCGTGTCGTCGTAGGAGAGCGTCACCGGCAGCAACAGCGCCCCGGTCTGCTGGGCCAGCAGCGCGGGCCCGGCGGGCATCCGCGCGGTGTTGCCGAAGAACGTCACCTCGACCCCGGAGGCGGACAGGTCACGGTCGGCGACCAGACAGACCAGCCCGCCCGCGCGCAGCCGCCTCGCCAGGGTGCCGAAGGCCGCCCCGCCGCTGTGCGGCAGGACCTCCATGCCGAGCCCCTCGCGGTAGGCCACGAACCGGTCGTACAGGGTCTCGGGCTTGAGGCGCTCGGCGACCGTGGTGAAGGGCACCTTGAGATCGGTGGTGACCCAGGCTCCCGCCAGGTCCCAGTTCCCCAGGTGCGGCAGGGCGAGGATGACGCCGCGGCCGGCGTCGAGACCGTCGGTCAGCCGGTGCGCGTCCGTCACCTCTATGGACGCCTTGATCCGCGCCGGACTCCAGGTGGGCAGCCGGAACGACTCCATCCAGTAGCGCATGTACGAGCGCATCCCGGCCCTGGAGAGCTCGGCCAGCCGGGCCTGCGACGCCCCGGGCACGACCCGGGCCAGATTCGACTCCAGCCGCAGCACGCTCTTGCCGCGCCGCTTCCAGACCTGGTCGGCGATGGTGCGGAAGAGGGCCCGGGCGACCGGCTCGGGCAGCTTCTTGACCGCGCTCCAGCCGAGCCCGTACAGCCCGTCGGTCAGCCGGTCCCGCAGGCCGTTGCGCGGCTGAGCCGGATCGTCGCTCACTGTGCGGTCCCGCTCCCCGGCCCCGCGGCGGCGGCCTCGGCCGCGTCGGCCTCGGCGGACTCGCGGCGCACGGTCACGACCCGCTGCACGAGCGTCACCAGGCTGCCCACGGCGACGATCCACAGCGCGATCGGCAGCAGGACCTGGATCCCGGGCACACCGAACTTGTGCAGACCGGCGAACCCGGCCGCGACCAGCGAGATCACCAGCCGCTCGGCGCGCTCCACGAGCCCGTTGACCGCGACCGGCAGCCCGATCGACTCGCCGCGCGCCTTCGTGTACGAGACCACCTGGCCGCTGGCCAGGCAGAAGATCGCGACCGCGCAGAGCACGTTGTCGTCGCCGTTGCCCGCGTACCAGAGCGCGAATCCGCCGAAGATCGCCCCGTCGGCGACCCGGTCCAGGGTCGAGTCCAGGAACGCGCCCCACCGGCTGGAGATACCGGCCTGCCGGGCCATGTTGCCGTCGACGAGGTCGGAGAAGACGAAGATCGTGATGACGATCGTGCCCCAGAAGAACTCCCCCATCGGGAAGAAGACCAGCGCACCTGCCATCACCCCGGCCGTACCGATCAGCGTGACCGCGTCAGGGCTCACGCCGAGACGGAGCAGCAGCGCGGCGAACGGTGTGAGGACACGCGTAAAAAATGCACGCGCGTACTTGTTCAGCATGGCCTTCCCGAGGGTCGGTGGGCCGAGCGGCCCCTACGGCCACCGGCTGGCCCATCGTAGTCACGACCGCCGGACTCCACCGTCCGGGCACCCGGCGTCGCGCGGCGACGTGCCATGTATGGACGCGGCCTGCCCCGAGTGGAAAGCTCGAATTACCGCGGGCGTCGCCGTAGCCGCCGCGGCGGCTCTCCAGTGCCCGTGCAGCTCTCTCCCCACATCGCGTCGGTTTTCTTCCGCTCCCCGCCACTATCTGGGAGGCACGCATCATGGGCGACAAGGCACACGCACACACCGGGGCCGCCGGCAGGGCAGCGACGGCCGGCCGGCCCTCATCCGTACGGAATGTGGTGCTGGTCGGCCACAGCGGCTCGGGAAAGACCACGCTCGTCGAGGCGCTCGCGCTGACCGCGGGCGCGGTCAATCGGGCGGGCCGGGTCGAGGACGGCGCCACCGTCTCCGACTACGACGAGATCGAGCACCGCCAGCAGCGTTCCGTACAGCTCTCCCTGGTCCCCGTCGAATGGGGCGGGTACAAGATCAATCTGCTGGACACCCCCGGCTACGCGGATTTCGTCGGGGAACTCAGGGCCGGTCTGCGCGCGGCGGACGCGGCCCTGTTCATCGTGTCCGCCGCGCAGGAGGCCGACGCGGTGGCGGGTGCCACGCGCGCCGTCTGGGAGGAGTGCGCGGCCGTCGGCATGCCGCGCGCCATCGTCGTCACCCACCTGGACACGGCACGCACCTCGTTCGAGGAGATGACCCGGATCTGCGGCGGGATCTTCGGCGGCGACGACCCCGATGCCGTGCTCCCGCTCCATCTGCCCGTCCACGGCCCCGAGGGCGCCGACGGGCACGCCCCGCTCACCGGGCTCACCGGACTCCTCACCCAGCGGATCTTCGACTACTCCTCGGGCGAGCGGCAGGAGAACCCGCCCGCCGAGGACCAGCGGCCGGCACTCCAGGAGGCCCGCGACCGGCTCGTCGAGGGGATTATCGCCGAGAGCGAGGACGAGACCCTGATGGACCGGTACCTCGACGGGGCCGAGGTCGACATCAAGACACTGGTCGACGATCTGGAGCGCGCCGTGGCCCGGGGCACCTTCCACCCCGTCCTCGCCGCGGCCCCCGCCGCTCCGGGCGCCCGCCAGGGCATCGGCACCGTCGAACTGCTGGACCTGATCACCGGCGGCTTCCCGACCCCGCCGGAACGCCCGCTCCCCGACGTCACCCCACTGCACGGGGCGTCGCGGCCGGTCCTGACCTGCGACCCGGACGGCCCGCTCGTCGCCGAGGTCGTCAAGACGGCCTCCGACCCCTACGTCGGCCGGGTCTCGCTGGTCCGTGTCTTCTCCGGCACCCTGCGTCCCGACGAGACCGTCCACGTCTTCGGCCACGGACTCACCGACCCCGGCCACGAGCCCCGCCCCTTCCACGAGACCGAGGTACGCGTCGGGGCGCTCTCCTCCCCCTTCGGCAAACAGCAGCGCCCGCTCACCGCCTGTATCGCGGGGGATCTGGCCAGCGTCGCCAAACTGGGCGGCGCCGAGACCGGGGACACCCTCTCCGACCCGGACCGGCCGCTGCTGCTGGATCCCTGGACCACACCGGACCCGCTGCTTCCGCTGGCCATCGAGGCGCACAGCAAGGCGGACGACGACAAGCTCTCCCAGGGGCTCGCCCGGCTGGTCGCCGAGGACCCGACCATGCGCCTGGAGCAGAATCAGGACACCCATCAGGTGGTCCTGTGGTGCCTCGGCGAGGTCCACCAGGACGTTGCGCTGGACCGGTTGCGCAGCCGCTACGGCGTCCAGGTCGACGCCGTACCGCACAAGGTGTCGCTCCGTGAGACCTTCGCCGCCCCGTCGACCGGGCGCGGCAGGCATGTGAAGCAGTCCGGCGGCCACGGCCAGTACGCCATCTGCGAGATCGACGTGGAGCCGCTGCCGCCGGGTTCGGGCATCGAATTCGTCGACAAGGTCGTCGGCGGGGCGGTGCCCCGTCAGTTCATCCCGTCCGTCGAGAAGGGGGTGCGGGCCCAGGCCGCCCGGGGGGTCGCGGCCGGCCATCCGCTCGTCGATGTGCGCATCACACTGCGGGACGGCAAGTCCCATTCGGTGGACTCCTCCGACGCGGCGTTCCAGACCGCGGGCGCGCTGGCCCTGCGCGAGGCCGCCGCGGACACCCGTATCCAGCTCCTCGAACCCGTGGCCGAGGTCCGGGTCCTGGTCCCCGACGACTATGTCGGACCGGTGATGAGCGATCTTTCCGGGCGGCGCGGCAGGGTGATCGGAACCGAGCAGTCCGGCACCGGCCGCACCCTGGTGCGGGCCGAGGTGCCCGAGCTGGAGATCGGCCGGTACGCGGTCGACCTGCGCTCCCTCTCCCATGGCGCCGGCCGGTTCGACCGGGCGTACGCCCGGCACGAAGCGATGCCCCCACAGCTCGCCGAACGCCTCCGGGGACAGCCGGAGAACAACCCGAACGACTCATGACCGGCCATGCCGCCCGTCTTTGTCCACAGGGGCGGGCGGCGCGGCGATCCGGACGATACGCTTTGGTCCCAGCTCAGAAGGTGTGCCGGGTACGGCAGTTGGGAAACAGCCGCAGGAGCAGTTCCTCGGCGGCGAGTGGGGGCGACAGTGGCCAGCGACGGATTCGATTTCTCTCCCGGAGCACAGATCCCGCTCCAGGGTTCGGGCGGACAGGCGGTGGCGACGAACGCCCTCGCCTCCGCCGCATACCGCGACAGCCCGGTGGAGAAAATCCTTGAAGCCAACAGCGAATGGCACAAGTCCGAAGTCAAGGTGGGCCGTTCCAAGCTCTTCAAGTCCGACTATTTCAAGCCCAATCTCGGCGAGGCGTTCTCCCGCGCCGTCCAGGAACGCATGCTGGGCGGCGCCCGCGGCGCCCTCATCCAGTCCTTCGGGACCGACCCGCAGTCGGTCGTCGAGCACTGTCTGTCCGCGAGCCGCCTCCGCAAGAGCCGCGACACCAAACTCACGGCCGTCACCGCCCTGTTCGGCTTCGTCTTCCTGCCCGGCATGATCCTTTGGGTCCTCGCCTTCCGTCTGCGCGACTACCTCGGCGGCACCAAGGACAAGGCCCTCTCCGCCCTGGGCAGCGCGCTGCTGCCGATCCTGGGCATCGTGGCGCTGGTCTTCCTGGTCGGCCTGCCGCTCAACGGATTCCTGGCGCTCTACGTCCGGGCGATGGTCATCGCCCCCGTCATCGGCTGGTTCCTCGCCAAGCGGATCGCCGAGTCCTCCGCCAAGGACATGCGCGCCCGTTGGGAAGGGCTGCTCTCCGGCGGCGGCGTCGTCGCCAAGATCCCCGAGGCCGTGCCGAAGAACCCCAACGAGACCTCCCGCGAGGCGCTCCGCCAGGGCTTGGAGAAGCTCACCGCCGAGCAGCAGTCCAACTCGGTCTTCTACGCGGGCCCCAAGGGCATCCTCGGCATGGGCACCCGCTGGGGCAGCTGGCAGCTCGCCGAGGAGCTCGTCTCGAAGGACCCCGGCAAGGAGTTCCACCAGTTCCGCAGCTGGGACCTGATCCGGGCCATCCACGACCAGCTCAAGGTGCTGGAGCGCGGCCCGCTGAACACCGGAGGGTTCCCCACCCCGTCGGTCACCCACTGGATCGTGTCCCCCGTCGGGGAGAACGCCGGCTCGGTCTCCCGCCCCGACGGCGAGGACGTCGCCACCTTCCAGGTCAAGCCGCACGAGATACAGCGGATCTGCAACCACCAGCAGTTCGGCAGCGGTGACCGGCACTATCTGGGCGTCCAGTTCACCCTCTGGGAAGGCCAGTTGATCATCACCATGATGATCACGGTCACGGTGCTCCACGAGACCCTGCGCATCGAGGTCACCGGACACGCGCTCGGCCCGGTCCACTCGCTCTTCACCAGCAAGCCCGCGGCCAAGACCAAGACGGTCAACAAGACCGTCCGGTTCTGGGAGACCCGCGACATCACCCTCCCGCTGGTCGAGCCCGGCGAGGTCGTCCGGCTCGCCCTGCGCGCCCCGTTCACCTGGTACCCGCCGCTGCTGGACTACCTGGGCGGCAAGATCGCCCTGCCCGAGCCGTTCGGCCTCCGGCACGCCTGGGCCGAGAAGCCT
This sequence comes from Streptomyces sp. NPDC007164, assembly GCF_040634135.1. Lineage (NCBI taxonomy): Bacteria > Bacillati > Actinomycetota > Actinomycetes > Kitasatosporales > Streptomycetaceae > Streptomyces > Streptomyces sp. NPDC007164. The sequence continues at coordinate 162,814 of NZ_JBEYFB010000006.1, read as the reverse complement.
TGGCGCCACCGCTTCATGGCGGACGACGCGATGCGTGCCGCGACGCCGGTCCTGCGCGCCGTCCACAGCGCCGCCCTGCGCGTCCTCAAGGAGAACGGCGTCGACACCGAGCGCTTCGACAACCGCTCGATGATACTGAGCGGCGCGGTGCAGGACCCGTCCCCGCGCAAGGCCGACCTGTACGACGCGTAGCCGGGTGCCCGGGTACGCGAAGGGCGCCCCGGCACGTGAAGGCCGCCCCGGCGGGAAGCAGCCGGGGCGGCCCTTGCGGAGTACATTGCCGGGATCAGCCGGCCGGCCAGGCGTCGGCCAGCATCTTGCGGGTGTCGGCGAGCAGCTGCGGCAGCACCTTCGTGTGACCGACCACCGGCATGAAGTTGGTGTCACCGCCCCAGCGCGGCACCAGATGCTGGTGCAGATGGGCCGCGATCCCGGCGCCCGCCACCGCACCCTGGTTCATGCCGATGTTGAATCCGTGCGCCCCCGAGGCCGCCCGCAGCGCCACCATCGCCCGCTTGGTGAAGTCGGCCAGCTCCAGGGTCTCCGGACCGTCCAGCTCCGTGTAGTCCGCGACGTGCCGGTACGGCACCACCATCAGATGGCCGCCGTTGTACGGATACAGGTTCAGTACGGCGTAGACGTGCTTGCCGCGCGCGACCACGAGCCCGTCCTCGTCCGAACCCGACGGGATCCCGCAGAACGGACAGCCGTCGCCGGCCTCCGGACCGGTCGGCTTGTTCTCGCCCTGGATGTACGCCATCCGGTGGGGCGTCCACAGGCGCTGGAACGCGTCGGGCGTTCCCACTCCGATCTGCTGCTCCGGCTCACTCGTCATGGCGATCAGCATATTGCTTCACTCCCGGGGTGCGTGTCGCCGGGGCCGCACCCGTCGGCCTACGGCGATGCTGAGGCGATGAGCGACCGGTCCGCCGACTCCGCCCCTGCTCGCCTCCTGCGCTGGGAACAGCGCACGGAGGTGCCGCTCCTCGGCATTTCGCTGATCTTCCTGCTCGGCTACGCGGTCCGGGTCCTCGCCCCCGACGACGCCGCACCCTGGCGGGACATCGCCCTCGCCCTGGTCGGCACCACCTGGCTGGTCTTCGCGGCGGACTACGCCGTGCGGCTCCGGCTCAGCGGTCTCGGTCACCGTTTCGTCCGGGTGCACTGGCTGGACACGCTGGTGCTGCTGCTTCCGCTGCTGCGGCCGCTGCGGCTGATCCGGGTCTACACCGCCGTCCAACAGCGCCGGGAACAGCCCCGGCTGAGCCTGTACGCCCGTGTGATCAGCTACGCCGGAGCCTCCGCCCTGCTGCTGGGCTTCTCCGCGGCGCTCGCGGTCTACCACCAGGAGCACAAGGTCCCGGATTCCACGATCCATACCTTCGGCGACGCGGTGTGGTGGGCGTGCGAGACGCTCACGACGGTGGGGTACGGGGACGCGGTGCCGGTCACGCCCAGCGGCCGGGTCGTCGCCGCGGGGCTGATGGTCTGCGGGCTGGCGCTGCTGGGAGCGGTGACGGGGTCGTTCTCGTCGTGGCTGCTCCAGGTCTTCCGGCGGGAGGACGAGAAGAGGCCCCCGGAGGGCGGGTAGCTCTCCGGGGGCCTCTCACCTGCTGTGTCCGTCAGACCTGAACGTCAGACCTGGACGTCAGACCTGGACGCGGTCCTCGACGGCCTTCTGGATCTTGGCGATGGCGTCCTCGACCGGGATGCCGTTCTCCTGCGATCCGTCGCGGTAGCGGAAGGAGACGGCGCCATTGGCCATGTCCTCGTCGCCCGCGATGATCATGAAGGGCACCTTGGCCTTCTGCTGGTTGCGGATCTTCTTCTGCATCCGGTCCGACGAGGCATCCACGTCGACCCGCAGCCCCTTCTTCCGGGCCTTGGCCGCGAACTCCTGGAGGTACGGGATGTGCGCGTCACCGATCGGGATACCCACCGCCTGGACCGGGGCCAGCCACACCGGGAACGCCCCCGCGTAGTGCTCCAGCAGCACCGCGAAGAACCGCTCGATGGAGCCGAACAGGGCGCGGTGGATCATGACCGGGCGCTGCTTGGTGCCGTCCGGGCCGGTGTACTCCAGGTCGAAGCGCTCCGGGAGGTTGAAGTCGAGCTGCACGGTCGACATCTGCCAGGTACGGCCGATGGCGTCCTTGCACTGCACCGAGATCTTCGGGCCGTAGAACGCGGCGCCGCCCGGGTCCGGGACCAGTGGCAGGCCCTGCTTCTCGGCGACCTGGCGCAGCGTCTCGGTGGCCTCTTCCCAGATCTCGTCGGAGCCGACGAACTTCTCCGGGTCCTTGGTGGAGAGCTCCAGGTAGAAGTCGGTCAGACCGTAGTCGCGGAGCAGGTTCAGGACGAAGGTGAGCGTACGGTCGAGCTCCTCCGCCATCTGCTCCTTGGTGCAGTAGATGTGCGCGTCGTCCTGCGTGAAGCCGCGCGAGCGGGTCAGACCGTGCACCACACCGGACTTCTCGTACCGGTACACCGTGCCGAACTCGAAGAGGCGCAGCGGCAGTTCACGGTAGGAGCGCCCGCGCGCGTCGAAGATCAGGTTGTGCATCGGGCAGTTCATCGGCTTGAGGTAGTAGTCCACCCCGTCGTCGAGCTGCATGGGCGGGTACATGCCGTCGGCGTACCAGTCCAGGTGGCCGGACTTCTCGAAGAGCTTGCCCTTGGTGGCGTGCGGGGAGTAGACAAACTCGTAGCCCTCCTCCTCGTGACGCCGGCGCGAGTAGTCCTCCATCGCGCGGCGGATGATGCCGCCCTTGGGGTGGAAGACCGCGAGACCGGGGCCGATCTCGTCCGGGAAGGAGAAGAGGTCCAGCTCGTTGCCGAGCTTGCGGTGGTCGCGCTTGGCGGCCTCCTCCAGGAACTCCAGGTGCGCCTTCAGCTCGTCCTTGGTGGGCCACGCGGTGCCGTAGATGCGCTGGAGCATCGGGTTCTTCTCGCTGCCGCGCCAGTACGCCGCGGCGTTGCGCATCAGCTTGAACGCCGGGATGAACCGGGTGGTCGGCAGGTGCGGACCCCGGCAGAGGTCCTTCCAGCACAGGTCGCCGGTCTTCGGGTCGAGGTTGTCGTAGATGGTCAGCTCGCCGCCGCCCACCTCGACGTCCGCGCCGTCGTCGGAGGAGGCGGAGCCCTTGATGCCGATGAGCTCCAGCTTGTACGGCTCGTCGGACAGCTCCTCGCGGGCGTCCTCGTCCGTCACGACCCGGCGGGAGAACTTCTGGCCCCGCTTCTGGATCTCCTGCATCTTCTTCTCGATGGCCTTGAGGTCCTCGGGGGTGAACGGCTTCTCGACGTCGAAGTCGTAGTAGAAGCCGTCCTTGACCGGCGGGCCGATGCCGAGCTTGGCCTCGGGGAAGAGCTGCTGCACGGCCTGCGCCATCACGTGCGCGGTGGAGTGCCGCAGGATGTTCAGGCCGTCCTCGGAGGAGATCTCGACGGGCTCGACGACCTCGCCGTCGGCGACGACGTGAGCGAGGTCCTTCAGCTCGCCGGCGACCCGGGCGGCGACGACGGTGCGCTCGCCGGGAAAGAGCTCGGCCGCCGTAGTGCCCGTCGTCACCACGCGTTCTTCCCGCTCGGAATCGCGTTGGATGATCACACGGACGTCTGACACCGGTCTCTCCTGACTCAGGGGGAACGCACGCGTTCACAGTGCGCGTGCGATACGAATCGTACCGAGGAGCGGGCCCCCTCTGCGAAACGGATTGGGCAGCCGGCCCCACTGCTCCCCCGCGGGCCCCCGGCCCGGGGCCCTATTCGCCGGTGCAGGCCTCCTCGAAGTGGTCGACGTTCTCCTGGAGCGACTTCATCAGCCGGTCCCGTTCCGCGTCGTCGACCTGCACGGGCACGACGTGCGAGGTCCTCGTCAGCCGCCGGAAGCCACCGCGGCTCTCCAGCCTGCCCTCCACCCGGATCGGCAGCCCCACGAGGTGGGCGTGGCCGGCGATCCGGTACGCCTCCTCGTCCAGCTCCAGCCGCACGTGCGGCACCTCGGCGCCGGCCAGCACCCGCAGTCGTACGATCCCGGCGCCGCACGGTGCCGAGCGGCGCATCCGGACGACGGCGCCGGTGATCCGTACCGTCACGGCTGGCTCGTCGTGGAGGTAGCGGGCGCCCGCCCGGCGCAGGGCGGGCAGGTCGCCCGGTGAGAACTCCACCGGCTCGGGCCGCGCCGGGCAGCCCTCGGGCGTTCCGGCGGCGGGCGCCCACTCCAGCGCTATCCCGGCTCCTTCCGAGCCCCGGACGAGCGCGATGACGGCCTCGGTCAGCTCCCGGCTGACGCCTGCCTCGACGGCGGTGTCGAAGGCTTCGTACCCGCCGGTGGCCCGCTGGTAGTCCACGGCCTCGCGGGTGGCGTGCAGCGCCTGGTAGAGGCGTACGGCGACGGCGCGGCCCGGTTCGACCGGCACGAACGCGGCGAGTTCCCGGCCGCCGGGGGCGGGCCCGACGAGGATGCCTTCGAGTGCGGCCCGGGCCCTGCGGCGGTGGCGTGCGCCGTGGTAGCCGGTGTTCACGCGTACGGCGAGGGCCCCGGCGAGCAGTATCTGCCGGGCGGCGGTGTGCAGCCGCTCCGCCCCGGCCCAGCCGGCCGCGCCCGCGACCGCTTCGGGGACCTCGCGCCACCAGCGGATCTCGTCGCTGGGCACGGCGAGGGAGACCAGGACCTCGCGGGCGGAGGGGGCGGCGCTGCGGGCGAGCGCGGTCAGTGCCTCGGCGAGGAGGTCCTCGCTGTCGGGGAAGGCGGTGGTGTCGGGGACCAGGAGGCTCGTCCCGCCGCCGGGCGGGGCCGGTGGGCCCGGTGGGGTCCAGCGGCTGTAGCGCCCGGCCACCCCACCCCGGCGCTGCCAGCCGTGCCGGCCGAGCAGGGCGCCGAGCACCGCGGGGTCGACACGGGCCGGGTCCGGGACGTCTCCCGGGAGCCGGGGAACATCCGGCCACGGCCCCGCGGACTCGGCGGGGTGCGGGCGGGTGGCCGGCGGGACCGCTCCGTCCGCGCAGTCGTCGTATTCGCCCATCGGCCGGTGCATCAAGGTCTCCCTCCCGCCCCTACGCGGGTCATGATCTCGCAGAGCGCCCGGTCGTCGAAGATGCGCGAGGTCGGGATCCGCACGGTGGTCCGGTGCCGGCCGGTCACCGCGTGGCCGGCCAGGTTGGTCCAGTAGCAGCAGTGCCGCAGGTCCAGCCGGTCGTGTCCGGCGCGCAGCCAGTCGTCCTGGCTGCGCGGCACGATCATCACGACGAGGATCTTGTGCACCGACACGGGCGTCCGGGCCAGTTTCACGAGGTGGGCGTTGTCGAGCGTGAAGGCGAATGTCGGTCCCGGCGGGTTCGGCGGGATCTGGTAGGTGCATTTGAGCTGCACCTTTATGGTCACTTCGTCGTCCACGGCATGGCCTGGGGCGCCGTGGCTGACATGCCAGTCGATGCCGTTGTCGGGGAAGGGCTGCGACAGGGAGCACCCCGCCGCGGCCGCGACGGCGTGCAGATGGCCCACCTGGAGCGTCTCCATGCAGGCGGTGGTTGCGAGTGTGCCGCGCAGCGGTTCGATCCGCTGGGACAGCAGCCCGCTCGGTTCGGGCTGCGCGAGCGCCATGGCTGCGTGTGCCTTCCGGGCTGTGCCGATCGGTTCTCCGGGGCGGGGCGACGGACAACTCCCGTACGCCTCACCTGTGTTGTCACCGCACCGGACGGCCCGCAAACGGCGTACCGGGCAAAGGTCGCGGGTATCACCGGACCGGGCAGAGGAATCACACATCTGCCGTTCGGGCACGAGGAGTTCGGGGATGACTCACTGGTACGAGGGGCCGCTGGCCGCTTTTGACACCGAGACAACAGGAGTCGACGTCGAGGGGGACCGGATCGTCTCGGCCGCCCTGGTCGTCCAGGACGCGGCGGGCGGGCGGATGCGCGTCACCCGCTGGCTGGTGAATCCGGGGATACCGGTACCCGTGGGGGCCACCGAGATCCACGGTCTGACCGACGATCACCTTCAGCGCAACGGCCGCTGGCCGGCGCCGGTGGTGGAGGAGATAGCCCGTGCGCTGGCCGAGCAGTGCGCGGCGGGGCGCCCGCTGGTCGTGATGAACGCACCGTTCGACCTGACGCTGCTGGACCGGGAGCTGAAGCGTCACCGCGCCTCGTCGCTCGGGCCGTATCTGCAGAACTCCCCGCTGTGCGTGCTGGATCCGCGCGTGCTCGACAAGCACCTGGACCGCTACCGCAAGGGCCGGCGGACCCTCACCGATCTCTGCGAGGTGTACGGCGTGGTGCTCGACGGCGCTCATGACGCAGCGGCCGACGCGGCGGCCTCGTTGGAGCTGGTGCGGGCGGTGGGGCGGCGGTTCTCGTCCCGGCTGGACCGGCTGACCCCGCCGGAGCTGCACACCCTGCAGGCCGTGTGGCACGCGGCGCAGGCACGTGGGCTGCAGGCGTGGTTCGCGAAGAACGGCACGGCGGAGGCGGTGGATCCGGCCTGGCCGCTGCGCCCGGAACTGCCCGCCGCGGCGTGACCGGATGCCCGGTGTCCGCTTCCGCACACGCAGAAGCCGGTCCGTCGATTCTGCTGACGGACCGGCTTCTTCCGGGTGGGCGATACTGGGTTCGAACCAGTGACCTCTTCGGTGTGAACGAAGCGCTCTCCCACTGAGCTAATCGCCCGGGAACGGGTTGAACCATACAGGTCTCTGCGGGTCGGGTTCAAACCGCTTCCAGCCTGGCCGCGAGACCCCGCCGCCCGGCACGCATCATCAGGGCGTGATTGGCCCGGAACACCGGGCGTCCGGGTACCGCCAGCAGCCGCATCAGCCGCCGGCGCACCTCGACCTCCTGCTCGTAGACGGCCCGGCTGCCACCGTCGTACGGGCCGACCGTCCACCGGATCCAGCCGTCCAGATCACCGCTGAGCGTCGCCTCGATCACCCTGGCCCGGGGGTCGCGGCGGCGTTCGCGGACGGTCATGACGAGGTCGTACGGGAGGAGCGAGCGGATCCGGGTGGTGGCGGTGGTGCCGTCGACCGGGGTGACCTCGCGGACCTGCGGCCACCAGCGCGGGTAGTCGTCGGCGCGTTCGAGGATCTCGTACACGGCGTCGGGCGGTGCGGGAAGGTCCCAGATACTCACAAATCGGTAGTGGCTCCAGTCCATGCCCCCAGTCTGCTCGTACTCAGCCGGGCAACTGAGTATCCGAGCGCATGTCCGAACCTGTGGCTCGCGCCACACTCGCGTTCATGGAACATGTGCCGCCACCCGCCGAGGAATTGGCGCTCCTCGATCGCGAACTGGCCCGGCTGGACGCCCGCCGGTCCCAGTTGCTGGTTCGCCGTGCCTGGCTGCTGAGCGTGCTGACGCCTCCCGCCGGGCCTCCTGCCCGGCCGCCGGCTCCGCAGTTCGCCGCCCCGTTCGGGCCGCCTTCGTCGGCTCGGCCCACGGCCCCGTTCGCACCTCCGTTCGCGGCTCTGCCCGGGTCTCCTGCCGCGCAGGCCGGACCGCGCAGCGCGCAGAACGTGCTGCTCACCCTGGGCGGCCTGCTGCTGACGATCGCGGCGATCGCGTTCACCCTGGTCAGCTGGGGCCACATGGGGATCGCCGGCCGTTCGGCGGTGCTCGCGGTGGTGACACTCGCGGCGCTCGCCGCCCCCGCGGTGCTGTTGCGCCGCGGGCTGTCCGCCACGGCCGAGTCGCTGGGCGCTCTGGCTTCCGTGCTGATGATCCTCGACGCCTACGCGCTGCACCGGGTCGCGATGCCGGACGCCGACGGGCCCGGTTTCGCCGCAGCCGCCTCGGCCGTGCTGGCGGTGCTGTGGGCCGGGTACGGGCTGCTGCTCGACCGGCTGCGGCTGCCGCTGCCCCTGGCGGTGGTGAGCGCTCAGCTGCCCCTGCTGCTGTGGGCCTGGTCGGCGGGTGCGGGTGCCTCGGTGTTCGGCTGGGCGCTGCTGCTGACGGCGGCGCTGGACTGCGCGATCGCGGTGCGGGGGACGGGCCTCGCGGTCCGGGTGACGGCCTGTGTCGGCGGCTGGACGACGGGCCTGCTGGGACTGGCGGTGGCCCTGGCGCAGTCGGTGTCCGCCGATGCGGTGTCGGACGCGCTGGCGCCGGCCGCGCTGCTGCTCGCGGGTGCGGCGATCGCACTGTTCGGGGCGTGGCGTGCGCCCAGGGGGCTCGCGGTGGCCGGCGGGCTGCTCGCCGGATTGTCCGGGGTGGCCGCGGTCGGTGGTGTGCTGCGTGCCGGGATGGCGTGGAACTGGTCGGTGCCGGTGTATCTGCTGTGCGGCGTGGTGCTGTGGGCGTCGGTACGGGCGCCGCTGCCCCGGCCGGTCGGGCAGGGCCTGGTGTGGGCCTCGTCGGCGGTGACCGCGGCCGCGGTGCTGGCCTCGGCGCCGCCGGTCGGGATGTCGCTGATGGGGACGGTGTCGCAGCTGGCCCGCGCTTGGTCCGGCGCTCCGGACGGTGGTGTCCGGGCCGCCCTGGGCACGGAGGGCCTGGTGTGGTCCCGGCTGACCGCGGCCCCGGTGGTGCTGCTGGTGGTGGCCGGTCTGCTCGGGGCGGCGCAGCGGTGGTGGGACCGGCTGGAACGGGCGGTGGGTCCGGTGGTCTCGCCCGGTCCGGCCCGGCGGAACGCGGCGGGGGCCGTCGCGACGGTGCTCTGCTGGGCGGGGCTCATCACGTCGCCCGCGGTGCTGGGGCTGTCGTACGCGGCGGCCGTGGCAGCGCAGTCGGTGCTGGTCGCCGCGGTGTTCGCGGTGGCGGTACGGCGTCTGCGCAGCGGGGCGGGGGCGCCGGGGACGGCCGCGCTGGTGTGCGGGCTGGCCGGCGCGGTGAGCACGGGGCTCCTCGCGCTCGCGGCCCAGGCCGCCACGTACGCGGTGTTCGCGGTGCTGCTGCTGGTGTTCGGGGCGGTCGCGGTGCTGCTCGACGACACCGCGACGCCGACGCGGGAATTGTCGCAGGACCGTGTGGCGCGTGCGGCGGGGGCGCTGCGGATCGCGCAGTCGGTGTCGGCGTGCGCGGCCGTGCTGTGTGCGATGGTGCTCGCCCGTGCGGCGGGGGCGTCGCTGGGGCTCGCCGGGTATCGGGCGGCGCCGCTGATGCTGGCAGTCCCCGTGGTGACGGTGCTGCTCGGGGCCCGGCTGCGGAACCGCCCTTCGGCCCTTCCGGTCGAGCTGACCGGGGCGATGGCGGTCGCGGTGGCGGTGGTCATGGCGGTACCGGACCGGCCGTTCCTGGCACTGGTGCTGGCGCTGAGCGGGGTGCTCGCGGCGGGCACGGCCGTACGGGCCGAGCGCCGGCCGGTGGCCGGGTACCTGGCGGTGGCGCTGTTCGTCCTGGCGGCCTGGGTACGGCTCTCGGCCTCGGGGGTGTCGGACCCGGAGGCGTACACCCTGCCGGTGACGGTGCCCGCCCTGGCGGTCGGTGTGCTGCGCCGGCGCCGCGACCCGGAGGCGTCGTCGTGGACGGCGTACGGGGCGGGGCTCACGGTGACGCTGGTGCCGAGCCTCTTCGCGGCCTGGACCGATCCGCACTGGCTGCGCCCGCTGCTGCTCGGTGTGGCGGCCCTGGTGATCACCCTGGCGGGCGCCCGGCTGCGGCTCCAGGCACTGCTGCTGGTCGGTGGCGCGGTGCTGGCCCTGGACGCCGTGCACGAACTGGCGCCGTACGTGGTCCAGGTGGTCGGCGCGCTGCCGCGCTGGCTGCCGCCCGCCGTGGCCGGGCTGCTGTTGCTGGTGGTCGGGGCGACGTACGAGCAGCGACTGCGCGATGCGCGGCGGCTGAAGGAGACCGTGGGCCGGATGCGCTGACGGTGCGTCGCACGGGGCCGGCCGGATCACGGGCCGGCCCCTGGGAAGCGGCCGCGCGAACTCGCCCGTGAAATCGAGCAGTTCACGCCCGTCTCCACCGCGGCGGGAATTCCTGGCGGAGTTCTGGAATCGTCCGTGACATTGCTCGCGGACGCCGAGGACCGATCTCTTTCCGGGAATTCCCGCGGCCCCGGAAGTCCGTCCGGGCACGATATCCGGATGACCCTCCCGTTTTTGTGGACCCGGACCGTCCGCTACCGCATGGATTGAATCGTTCACGAAAGCGCTTGCGAATCCCTCACCGGGACACGGGTGAGGGGTCGAGAGGCCGGCCGGAAACGGAAAACGCAGAGGGCCCGTGAGACTCTGCGGTCTCACGGGCCCTCTGTCCGGGGTGGGCGATACTGGGTTCGAACCAGTGACCTCTTCGGTGTGAACGAAGCGCTCTCCCACTGAGCTAATCGCCCGGGCGCAGGCCAAACATTACCCCATGTCAGCGGCGCCCCATGACCACCCCCGGGTCACTCGTGGATCTTCCACGGCATGGTGATGCCGAACTTCCAGACGTAGATCCCCACCAGCACCGCGATGATCACCAGGCCGACCGACGTGAGGATGATGTTGCGCCGCCGGACCTTGGGGTCGAGCGCCCGCTGGGCGGCCTCGGTCACCTTCCGCCTGGTCCAGCGGAGCACCAGCTGCGCCCAGACGAATTCGGTCGCCCAGATCGCCATGCCGCCGAAGATCACCAGCCAGCCGGGGCCGGGCAGGGGCAGCATGATGATGCCCGCCACGACCACGGAGAGGCCGACGATGAAGACGCCGACCTGCCAGCTCAGGTGCAGCGTCCTGGACGCCTTGATGAACCCGGGCGCCCGGGAGCCGAGCTCCCGCTCCTTGGTCACGCCCTCGGTGACTTCACCCGTCACATCGTCCGCCCTGTCCCCCGTGCCGGACACCGGTGTCGCCGACGCGGCGTCCCCGTTCCGCACGTCACGCTCCGCATTCATGACAGCCAACCTACCGGAACGGCCTTCATCACCGGAATGGCCGCATAACCGAAAGTTACACACCGCCGCACGAGCTACCTGAAGGAACACAAAAAGGTCAGAGGGGTTTACAACGCCACCGTAGGTGGCATGTCGATTTCGCCGACGTGCGAATCCCCGAGCGCACACTGAGCGAAAGGCCCTGGCGCTTATGAACACCACGGTCAGCTGCGAGCTGCACCTGCGCCTCGTTGTGTCGAGCGAGTCCTCACTGCCTGTACCCGCGGGCCTGCGGTATGACACGGCCGATCCGTATGCCGTGCACGCCACCTTCCATACCGGAGCGGAGGAGACGGTCGAATGGGTATTCGCCCGCGACCTCCTTGCCGAGGGGCTGCACCGGCCCACCGGCACCGGAGACGTCCGCGTCTGGCCATCACGTAGTCACGGCCAGGGCGTCGTCTGCATCGCGCTGAGCTCCCCAGAGGGCGAAGCCCTGCTCGAAGCCCCGGCGAGGGCCCTGGAGTCGTTCCTGAAACGGACCGACGCCGCGGTTCCGCCAGGCACCGAGCATCGTCACTTCGACCTCGATACGGAGCTCTCACACATCCTGGCCGAGAGCTGAGCCAGGCCGAGAGCTGCACGGCGCCGTCCGACTCGGGGAGACGGCGCCGCGCGGAAAACCCCATAAGGCCGACACCGGCGCCGTCATCACGGAATCCACCGTGGTGACGGCGCCGGTGCACGCCCGGGGCTCGTGACGCCCGCCCCACGCCCCGGGGGACGCCCACCGGCCATGAATACCCGCCCGTGGCCGATATCCGCTCTCCGCACCCCCCACGGGCCGTCTCGGGCCTCTGTGCGGCACGACCCAGCCAGTAGAGTCAGCCCGCATCGGCGGGCACCCGCCCGCCGGAGGCAGGGAGCTGAAGCGTGCTGATCCCCCACGACACCCGGATCGCCCTCGACACGGTGGTCGAACTGGTGAACACCGCACCGGAGAGCGAACCCCCGGAGGGCGGGCAGCCGGAGAGCGGGCGGAGCGACGGCCTCGCAGACATCGAAGCGCTCTACGACTTCGCGCGGCGCCATCGGATCAGCGGCGTGGAGGAGCTCCACGACAAGGACCTGCGGGCGGTACGGGACGTACGGACGCGCTTCGCCGAGATCTTCGCGACGGACGACGCCCGGACCGCCGCCTCGCTCGTCAACACGCTCGTCGCCGCCGCCGGCACCACGCCCCAGCTCAGCAATCACGACGGCTACGACTGGCATGTGCACTACTTCGCCCCGGACGCGTCGATCGCCGACCACCTCGCCGCCGACTGCGGCATGGCGCTGGCCTTCATCGTGGTGGCCGGCGAGCAGGAACGGCTGCGGCGCTGCGAGGCGCCGGACTGCCGGCACGCCTTCGTCGACCTGTCCCGCAACCGCTCCCGCCGCTACTGCTCCAGCCGCACCTGCGGCAACCGTCTGCATGTGGCCGCGTACCGGGCACGCCGCAAGGAAGCGGCCGGCTGACCGTTCACAGCATGAAGAGATCGTGCAGCGCGGCCATCAGCAACAGGCTGCCGACCACCGCGAGGAAGATCATCAAAGGGGGCTGGGAGAGCGCGAAGAGGCAGCCGCGCGGCTCTTCGTCAGGGCGTGCGGGGACATCGCCCCGGGAGGTGTCGACCATCTCAGGACGATCATGACTCAGACCACCCCCCGTTGGCGATCAACACGCCTTTTTGCACCGGGAGTTCACCCACCCCGGGACCGGTCCGGATTCGCTCCGGCGTCCGATCGCCCGCCACACATTCGGTGCCGTGCCCGGAGCGCCGCGTACCCCAACTCCCCCGAGCGGAACGTCAGGACGCTGTCGCCACTGGCCAACGCCGCCTCGCACACCGCGAATTCGGGATGCCGTGGGCACGCCCCGGCGGCTTCCGCTCCGCCGTCTCAGCGCGGCGTCGAGCTGGACGCCCGCACCACGAGCTCCGGCTGGAGCACCACGCTGCGGTGCTCGTGCGTGCCGTCCTCGTCGTCCGACTCCTCCAGCAGCAGCTCCGCAGCCATCCTGCCCATGACGACCGCGGGCTGGCGGACCGAGGTGAGCGGTACGGCAGCGGCGGCGGCGAATTCGATGTCGTCGTAGCCGACGATGGCGATGTCCTGGGGCACCCGGACGCCCGCCGCGTACAGCGCCTGGAGCACGCCCAGGGCGAGCAGGTCGTTGGCGCAGAACACCGCGGTCGGCCGGGGCACCAGGCCGAGCAGCCGGGCCCCGGCATCGCGGCCCGCCGCCACGTCCAGCCGGTCGGAGGGGATCTCGACCAGCGCCCCGGGCGGCAGTCCGGCGTCCGCGAGGGCCGCCAGGGCGCCTTCGCGCCGGTCCCGGATCTGATGGAGGTCGCCCGGGCCGCTGACGTACGCCACCGAGCGGTGGCCGGCCGAGACCAGGTGACCGACGGCGAGGGCGCCGCCGCGGACGTCGTCGACGGAGACCGCACAGGTCCCCGTGGACGGCGCCACCCGGTCCACCAGCACGTAGGGGATCCGGTGCCGGGCGAACGCCTCCAGGTTCCGGCCGGTCGCGTCGGCCGGGGTGACCAGAACGCCGCAGACCCGCTGTTCGGCGAAGAGCCCGAGGTACTCGGCCTCCTCGGTCGGGCTCTGGTCACTGTTGCAGACCATGACACCAAGACCGGCCGCCCGGGCGGCGCGCTCGGCGCCGCGGGCCACGTCCACGAAGAACGGGTTGCCCATGTCGAGGACGAGCAGCGCCATGATCCGGCTGCGGCCCGCCCTGAGCTGACGCGCCGACTCGCTGCGCACGTAACCGAGTTCCCCGATGGCGGCGAGCACCCGGGCGCGGGTCTCCGGCAGCACCGCCTCGGGCCGGTTGATCACGTTGGACACGGTGCCCACGGAGACTCCGGCCTGCCGGGCCACATCCTTGATCCCTGCCACACGCGCCACTCGTCCTGCCCCACTGATGCCTTCGGCCGCACCGGTCTGCGGCGTGTCCCCATCGTACGGACGGCGTTACGGGACGGACCGGTCCCGTAACCGGACAGCCCGGCTCCCCGAGCCGCCCCTCCCCACGGAGTGAATTGTTTCAATCCGGTCGCCACAAGCTAGCTCTACGTCTGTACACCGTCAACAATCATCCATGAATCGATTCATTGCCCATGGATCAACCGCCCCGGCTCTCCGGAGCCGGGGCGGAAGCGGGATCGGAGGCAGAAGGAGAAGCAGAGGCAGGGATCAGATTCCGTGCTTCTTCAGGATGGCCTCGATGTCGCTGAAGTCCTCGCCCGGCGCGGCGGACTGCTGCCGGGACTTCGCCTTCGGCCGGTCCCGCGTCCCCTGGGACCCCGCGCCCAGGGACGGCGCCGCGGCCGCGGGGGCGACCGCCTCGCCCTGTGCCGCCCGCGCGGCGGCCCGGCGCTCCTTGCGGGTCCCGCCGCCTCGGCGCTCGATCGCCCGGGTCGTCATGAACAGCAGCCAGGCCACCGCGAGCAGCCCGAAACCGAGCCAGACACTCGGCTTGAAGGCGATCCCGGCGACCCAGTCCACGATCCCGGTCAGGACCAGCGCGATCGGGACGAGGGAGTAGGCGGCGATACGGGCCGCGGCGAGGAACCGCTTTCGCCAGGCGGTGACGGCGGCGATGCCCAGGCCCGCCGCGGACACCGCGGAGCAGATGGTCTCGGCAAGCATCGGTGCCTCCTGGCGCAAGGGGAAACGTCCCTTCCATCCTGCACCGATGACCGGCCCGGTGGCCACGATCCGGGACCGCATCAGGGACATTTCAGGGCCGGGATCCTCCCCAGGTGCCGATCGGCGCCGGGCCGGCCGTAGGGAGCCCCGGCGGACCGGGTGCCGATTGGGAGGCTCGCGCACGCCCTGGGAGACTGGCCGCATGAGCGATTCCACCCCTGCGGCCCCCGTCGTCCTCGACGTCTGGTGCGAGCTCCAGTGCCCCGACTGTCACCAGGCCCTCACCGATGTGCACGCCCTGCGGGCCAAGTACGGCGACCGGCTGGAGGTGCGGCTGCGGCACTTCCCGCTGGAGAAGCACAAGCACGCCTACGCCGCCGCGCAGGCCGCCGAGGAGGCCGCGGACCAGGGAAGGGGCTGGCCGTACATCGAGGCGGTGCTCGCCCGTGCCGCCGATCTCGCCCGTACCGGTGAGCCGCTGCTCGTCGAGGTGGCACGGGAACTCGGCCTGGACGCCGAGGAGATGGACACCGCGCTGATCGACGGGCGCCACATGCTGATCGTCGACGCCGACCAGGCCGAGGGCAAGGCGATCGGCGTCACCGGCACCCCGACGTATGTGATCGGCGACGAGCGGCTGGACGGCGGCAAGAGCCAGGACGGGCTGCGCGAGCGGATCGAGGAGATCGCCGACCGGCTGCTCGCCGAGCGGAGCTGAGCTGAACGACCCGGCACTCGCCGAGCGGCCCGGTCCTCAGAGGTTCTTGGCGAGGCTGTACCGAGTCGTCCGGTATCCGAGCGACTCGTACAGCCGCAGGGCAGGTGTGTTGGACGCGAGGACGTGCAGTCCCAGCCGGTCGTCGCCCGCGCCGAGCGCGATGCGTTCCGCCTGGAGCATCAGCGCCCGGCCGAAACCCCGCCCCCGGAACTCCGCACGCACCTCGACGTCGAAGACGTAGCCCACCAGCATCCCCGGATGCATTTCGTACCGCGCCACCCAGACCAGGCCCACGGCCTCGCCCTCGTGCATGAGGACGTGCAGATGCGTTCCCTCGGTGGCGAGGCCGTGCGGCAGGTTCTGGGCGTGGCTGGTCTCGGCCTTCCGCATGGCCTGATCCGCGGGGACGCCGCGTTCGATCCAGGTCTGTGCGTACTCGGTGATCGCGTCGCGCTCCCAGCGCGCGAACTCTTCCTCCGTCATCGGCCGGGCGCTGACACCGTCGGGCAGGGCGGGCGGGGCCGGATCCAGTTGTTTGACCATGTTCCTGCTGCGCTCGGCGTACCCCAGCGTGGTGGCCAGCGCGTGCCCCGCCGGATCGTCCGCCGGGACCAGCACGGTCATCCGGGTGCAGCCCCAGCCGCGCAGCACCTCTTCGGCCGCCAGCGCCGCGATGGTGCCACGACCGCGCCTGCGGCGGGACTCGTCGATGCGCAGGGAGCGCAGCACGCCCGCCTTCGTACCGAATCCGGGATCGGTGCCGATCTCGACGGCGCCGACGGGCCGCCCGTTGTCGCACACGTCGTACGCGCGGATCTGCGCGCCGTCGGCGCCTTGCTGGATCGGCCCGGTCGGCCGGAGGGTGGTGGTCATCGGAGATGTTCTATCCGCTGGAGCCCGGCCCGTCACCCGATTTCCGGTTCGGACCTGCCCGGCTCTACGGGTCGAGGTCGTTTCCGGCCCGCTCGTCGAAGATCCGCATCGCCTTGGCGGTGACGGGGCCGACCCCGCCGGGCAGCTCGCGGCCGTCCACCCGGTCGACGGCCTGCACATCGCGCAGGGTGGAGGTGAGGAAGATCTCCTCGGCCCGCTCCAGGACGTCGAACGGCAGCTCGGTCTCCTGCGCGCCCGTCCACTCCACGGCCAGCGCGCGGGTGATCCCGGCGAGGCAGCCGGAGGCGACCGGCGGGGTGTGCAGCCGGCCGTCGAGGACGACGAAGACATTGGACCCGGTGCCCTCGCAGAGCTGCCCCGCGGTGTTGGCGAAGAGCGCCTCCGAAGCGCCGTGCTCGTGTGCGCGGGCGAGGGCGACGACGTTCTCGGCGTACGAGGTGGTCTTGAGGCCGGTGAGCGCGCCGCGTTCGTTGCGCGTCCAGGGGACAGTGATCACGGCGGTGGTGTCGGGACGGCGGGCCGCCTCGCCGAGGGCGACGACGAGGCCCGGTCCGGCGTTGCCGCGGTCGGAGCCGAGCGGGGAGAGCCCTCCGGTATAGGTGATGCGGAGCCTGCCGAGTGCCATCGGGTTGGCGTCGATGACGTCGGCGCAGGCGCGGCGGACCTCGTCGAGGTCGGGGTCGGGGAGTCCGAGGCCGCGGGCCGAGCGGGTCAGCCGGCCGAGGTGGCGGGTGAGGGCGAAGGGCCTGCCCTCGACGGTCTTGACCGTCTCGAAGATGCCGTCCCCCACGGTGAGTCCGTGGTCGAGCACGGACACCCTGGCGTCTTCGGCCTCGCGCAGTTCGCCGTTGACCCAAATCCTCATTCTGCGGTCCTTCCGGTTTTTTGGTGATCGCCCGACGCCACGGAGAGCAGCCTGGACGCCTTGAGTTCGGTCTCGTCCCACTCGCGTTCCGGATCGGAGCCCCAGGTGATGCCGGCCCCGGTGCCGAAGCGGAGGACCGGGGCGGGACCGGTCCGGTCGATCCAGAAGGTGCGTATGCCGACGGCGAGCGAGGCGGTACGGCGGTCGGCGTCGACCCAGCCGATGCCCCCGCAGTAGGGCCCGCGCGGTGCGGTCTCCAGCTCCTCGATGATCCGCAGGGCGCTGGACTTGGGTGCTCCCGTGACGGAGCCGGGCGGGAACGCGGCGCCGAGGAGTCCGGGCCAGCCGGCGCCCTCGGGGAGCTCCCCGCGCACGGTGGAGACGAGGTGGACCAGGCCGGGGTGCTTCTCGACCACGCAGAGGTCGGGAACGGTGACCGATCCGGTCGCGCAGACCCGGCCCAGGTCGTTGCGGACCAGGTCGACGATCATCACGTTCTCCGCGTGGTCCTTCTCCAGCAGATCGCCCTCGGTCCGCCCGGTGCCCTTGATCGGTCCCGATTCGACGGTCCGGCCGTCCCGCTTCAGAAAGAGTTCGGGGGACGCGGTGGCTGTCTCCACGCCGTGCGCGGGCAGCCGGATCGTTCCCGCGTACGGGGCGGGGTTGCCGCGGGCCAGCAGCGCGGTCAGCGCGTCCACGTCGGCGGCGTCCGGATCGGGCAGCGGCGCGGTCAGCACCCGGCAGAGGTTGGCCTGGTACACCTCGCCCCCCGCGATGTACTCACGGATCCGGCGTACGCCCGCGATGTACGCGGCGCGGTCCAGGGACGAGGTCCAGTCACCGACCGCGGGCCCGTGCCATGCGCCGGGCACGGGGGCGGGCACCGCTTCGGTGCGTACGGATCCGAAGCGCGCGCATACGAGGCGGCCCTCGAAATCGGCGGATACGGCCCAGAAACCGGACGATTCAAGGGCTGCGGGATCACTGGTCACGTCCCGCAGATCGGACGCGACGAGGCCGCCGAAGCGGGCTATTGGAGCGAGGTCGTGCACGTCGTCGAGTCTAGGGCGGCCCGCGATGACCTGCGCCGGGGCATACGCACCTCAGCACGCTGCACAAACGCGTTTTTGTACTGGCCCGGGAATCCGCTAGAGTTCAACACGTCGCCGGGACGCGCAAGCGGACCGGGAAAGACAAGCGGACGTAGCTCAGTTGGTAGAGCGCAACCTTGCCAAGGTTGAGGT
This sequence comes from Streptomyces sp. NPDC007164, assembly GCF_040634135.1. NCBI lineage: Bacteria > Bacillati > Actinomycetota > Actinomycetes > Kitasatosporales > Streptomycetaceae > Streptomyces > Streptomyces sp. NPDC007164. Next base: position 144,590 of record NZ_JBEYFB010000006.1, on the reverse strand, counting down.
CGCCAGTTCGAACCTGGTCGTCCGCTCGCAAAAAGTGGGGGATCTTCCCGAACCCTCACTCCTGGTGGAGTGGCCGAGAGGCGAGGCAACGGCCTGCAAAGCCGTCTACACGGGTTCAAATCCCGTCTCCACCTCCAAGGACGATTAGCTCAGCGGGAGAGCGCTTCCCTGACACGGAAGAGGTCACTGGTTCAATCCCAGTATCGTCCACCGGTCCGCAAGGATCCCCCGCGCGATTAGCTCAGCGGGAGAGCGCTTCCCTGACACGGAAGAGGTCACTGGTTCAATCCCAGTATCGCGCACGCAGTACACGCAGGTTCACCCTGCGCGATTAGCTCAGCGGGAGAGCGCTTCCCTGACACGGAAGAGGTCACTGGTTCAATCCCAGTATCGCGCACCACCAGAAGCCCCGGTCGTCCCGACGACCGGGGCTTCGTCGTTTCCGGAGTACGTCGCTTCCGGCGCGCGCCTTCGGGCGCGGAGGCACTGCGGGCCCGGACGGAACGCGTCCGGGCCCTCGGTCACGCACTCAGTGGTGGTGTCCCGTTCAGCTGGTGTCCCGTTCAGGACGAGAAGAGCATGCGACCGAAGCTCTTGTGGCGGTAGTGACCGCCGTGGCCGCCGTGGTGCTGCGGGGCGCCCCAGGCGGGCGCCGGGGCGGACGGGTACGCCTGCGGGGCCGGCGGTGCGGGCGGGGCCTGCTGCGTCCACTGCGACTCGATGCGGGTGAGGGACTCCAGCTCGCCGTAGTCGAGGAAGATTCCCCGGCAGCCGCTGCACTGCTCGATCTGTATGCCGTTGCGGTTGTACGTGTTCATCTGTGCGTGGCACTTGGGACACTGCATGGTTCGGCTCACTCCTCGCCGTCGGGTCGCCGTCGCCGGAATTCATGCCCGCCGACGGTCGGTTCAGCCTACGACGAGTGTTCGGCGCCCAACTCGGGCGGGAGAGATGCAATTCGGGCACAGGCGTCGATCATTGTCTCTTCCACCTCATCCGGAGTGCGGTCCTCCACCGCCGACTTGGCGCATGCGAGCGCGGCGGCCTGCACGGTCAGCGCGCGGGCCGGCACATCCAGGTCCGGCCAGGGGTCGCCCTCGGCGGACACGGCGGGGCCGCCCGCTGCCCGGTAGGCGTCCAGGAAGCGGAGCCAGACCTCGGGGGGCAGGATCCCGGCCGCGTACCAGGCGGCGGGGCGGGCGAGGTCCCAGGCGGGGTCGCCGAGACCCGCGTCGTCCACGTCGATGAGCAGCCAGGGTCCGTGCGGGGCCGGGTGGCGGACGAGCTGGCCGAGGTGCAGATCGCCGTGGCAGAGGAAGCGCGACCTGTGCGGGGGCGCGGCGGCCTCGTCGCGGGCCCAGGCCGGCAGTCGGCGCCAGGCTTCGAGTACGGGGGCGGTGGCCGGGTCGCCGGGCCGGGCGGCCCGCATCCGGGCGACGGCGAGCGCGGCCTTCGCGGGGCCTCGCATGGGCGGGAGCGCGAGGGAGGCCGGGGCCGGGGTCCGGTGCAGCCCGGCCAGCAGGACGGCGGCCTCCTCCCAGGGGGCGGCGTCCGGGTCGCCGGGGTCGACGGGCCGGCCGTGGGGCCAGAGGGTGACCGGGCGGCCGTGGAGGGTGGCGGGCGGCGCGCAGGGGCCGGAGATCAGCGGGGCGAGCAGAATGCCGGTCAGATGTGGGTCGTTCGCGAGGGTGAGGCGGGTGAGCAGGCCGGGGGTGTCCGTGTCGGGGGCGTGGGCCTTGGCCACGACGGCCCCGCTGCGGACCACCGTGCCGTCCGCACGGTCCGCGAGCACTGTCGGGGGCGGGCAGGCGCACGGGGCCCCGGGGTGTTCGTGGGCGGCCCGATGGGCGAGATCGCCCAGCGCGCGTACGACTGCGGTGGGCACGGTCTCCCCCGGTGGCGGACTGGTGCGGACCGGGCCCGGTCCGCACCGGGCCCGCCGATGAGCGTACGCGCGCCGGAATCGGCCGCGGACGGCGGTGAGCGCCACTGCGACGGAAGGACTCGCGGGCGGCGCGGGCGCCGCCGGGCTGCGAACGGCCCCGGAAAGCGCGATGTCCGGTCAGCTCCCCAGCTGACCGGACAAACGCTGCCGTCCGCCGCACCCCCGTCCCCACGGGGTTGTTGGCCGGATGTCCCGGTCCGGACCGCTCTTCCGGACCCGGGGCGCCGCTCAGCGCCCCAGCATCACGCCCACGGACGACGCCTGTGTGACCACTGCGTCCCAGCCGCCGAAGACGACCACGAGCAGGGCCGCCAGAGGAAGAACCATCGCCGTCGCCACCAGCGGGTGGCGGGTGCCGGAGGACGGGCGGCTGCCGAACGAGGCTTGGGCCCTGCGTCCTGCGCGGATCATGGTCCGCGGTGCCGTGTCCGCCATGGTTCCTCTCCTGACTCGATGTGGGGCGGCGGGCGTGTGACCTCGGGGGACGAGTATGGCGCCCGCCGCTTGACCTCAACATTAGGGACGCGGCGTGCTGCGGGCGTCATGCCCGCGTACCGATTGCCGGGCCTCCCGGAGGATGAGCCGCGGGCCGTCGGCGTACTCCCCTGGGTGGAGACCGGGCGCCCGACCCCGGGGACATCCCGGAGGGGGTACCCGGGGTCGGCGGCGCGATCCGCGCGGCACCGGGAGCCGTTGTGCGACGTGGCCCACCGGGGCGCGCGGCGACGGGCACCGTGACTTCACTCACCCTTCCCTCCCCCGCTTCCCGGCGGCCCGCTCCGGTACGCCGGCGGGGGCCGCGGGCGCCCGTCCCGGCCGAGGCCGGCGCCGTACCTCGGATGTCCGGTGGCGCTCCAACCACCTCTCGCCGCAACCGTCTTGGGGTCCGGACCCGGCCGGCACGGCATCCGTCCGGGACCCATGCCCCGTCAGGGAGCGGGCCGCGCACGGACAATCGATCGGCCGGTGAGGGCGCGGCCTCTGAGCACCCCGGGCGCCGGGTACGTAAGCTGTGCCTCGTCAGGCGGACCAGGCAGCGGGGATGGGCAGACATGGCGATGATGCGGCTCCGGCGCGAGGACCCGCGTGTCGTCGGCTCGTTCAGGCTGCACCGGCGGCTCGGTGCGGGCGGTATGGGTGTCGTCTACCTGGGCTCGGACCGGCGGGGCCAGCGGGTGGCGCTGAAGGTGATCCGCCCGGATCTGGCGGAGGATCAGGAGTTCCGCTCCCGCTTCGCGCGCGAGGTGTCCGCCGCACGGCGGATCCGGGGCGGCTGCACGGCGCGGCTGGTGGCCGCGGACCTGGAGGCGGACCGTCCGTGGTTCGCCACGCAGTACGTACCGGGCCCCTCGCTGCACGACAAGGTCGCCGAGGAGGGGCCGCTGTCGGCGGCCGAGGTGGCCTCGATCGGGGCCGCGCTCTCCGAGGGCCTGGTGGCGGTGCACGAGGCCGGTGTCGTCCACCGCGATCTGAAGCCGTCGAACATCCTCCTCTCCCCCAAGGGCCCCCGGATCATCGACTTCGGGATCGCCTGGGCGACCGGTGCCTCCACCCTCACCCATGTCGGTACGGCGGTGGGCTCGCCCGGGTTCCTGGCGCCCGAGCAGGTGCGCGGCGCGGCCGTGACGCCCGCGACCGATGTGTTCTCGCTCGGGGCCACGCTCGCGTACGCGGCCATGGCCGACTCGCCCTTCGGGCACGGCAGTTCCGAGGTGATGCTGTACCGCGTGGTGCACGAGGAGGCCCAGTTGCGCGATGTGCACGATGCCCTCGCGCCACTGGTGAGCGCCTGTCTGGCGAAGGACCCGGAGGAGCGGCCGAGCACGCTCCAACTCTCCATGCGGCTCAAGGAGATCGCGGCGCGGGAGGCGCAGGGGCTGCATGAGAGCCGGCCGCCCGTGCAGCGTTCGGCGCAGGAACTGGACCGGCCGACCGGCCGTCTCGACGGCCCGTACACCGAGCAGCAGACCCGGCGGGCGGCTCCTCCCGCGCCCCGTCAGCAGAAGCAGAAGCAACCGCAGGGCAGCAGGCCGTCCTCGTCGTCGCGGGCCGGGTCGCCCCGGACCGGTGGGTCGCGCCCCCAGCAGCATCAGCCGCCGCGCAACACCACCCGGTCCGGGCGGCGCCCGCAGGGTACGAACGGGGCGAACGGCCGGCCGGGAACGCGGCCCGGGGCCCGTACGACTTCGGCGGGGCTGCGTCCCGCCAATCCGCGGCTGCTGCGGCAGCGGCTCGTCGTCTTCGTCGTGGTGACCCTGCTGGTGGCGCTCGGCATCGCGGCGGCCCAGGGCTGCCAGGGGCCGTCCCGGGGGCTGGGGACGGATCCGGGCCCGAAGCAGGACCGGAGCCACGCCCGGTTCGAGACCCCGCCGCAGGACCGGCGACTGGACACGCCCTAGCCGGTCGGGTGCGCGGGTGACTGCCCGCGCAGTTGCCCGGTCAGTTCTGCGGGCGGCCCGATGCCACCGCGTAGAAGGCGACCGCCGCGGCCGCTCCCACGTTGAGCGAGTCCACGCCGTGCGCCATCGGGATGCGCACCCATTCGTCGGCGGCGACCAGGGCCCGGGTGGACAGCCCGTCGCCCTCGGCGCCCAGCATCAGGGCCACCCTGTCCATCCGGTGCGGTGCCGCCTCGTCGATGCTGCCGGCCTTTTCGTCCGGGGTCAGCGCGAGGAGCCTGAAGCCCGCTTCCCGTACGGTCTCCAGGTCCTTGGGCCAGGTGCCGAGACGGGCGTAGGGGACGGAGAAGACCGCGCCCATCGAGACCTTGACGGAGCGCCGGTAGAGCGGGTCGGCGCAGTCCGGGGAGAGCAGCACGGCGTCCATGCCGAGGGCGGCGGCGCTGCGGAAGATCGCCCCGATGTTGGTGTGGTCGTTGACGGCCTCCATGACCACGACCCGGCGGGCCGTCGTCAGCAGTTCGTCGGCCGTCGGGAGCGGCTTGCGCTGCATCGAGGCGAGCGCGCCACGGTGCACGTGGTAGCCGGTGACCCGCTCGGCGAGTTCGGGGCTGACCGCGTACACCGGGGCCGGGACCTCGTCGATGACGTCCCGCATGAGGTCGACCCACTTCGCCGAGAGCAGCATCGAGCGCATCTCGTACCCGGCGTGTCTGGCGCGTCTGATGACCTTCTCGCCCTCGGCGATGAAGAGGCCCTCCGCGGGCTCCCGCCTGCGCCGGAGTTCGACGTCGGTCAGTCCGGTGTAGTCACGCAGTCGGGGGTCGTCGGGGTCGTCGACGGTGATGAGATCAGCCACGGGTTTGATACTGCCTTGTCCGGTGTGTGGTGCCAACGGCTCGGAGGAAGATCCGTTACCGCTGGTTACTCGGTGGGGGTGCGGGCGGTGTCCGGGCCGGCTATTCGGCGGGGCGCGGTGCGGCGCCGGTGCCGACCGCGACGACATCGCCGATGACGATGACCGCGGGGGGACGTACGTCCTCGGCGGCGGCCCGTTCGGCGACGGTCGCCAGGGTCGCGTCGACGCGGCGCTGAGCCGCCGTGGTGCCCTCCTGGACCAGGGCGACCGGGGTGTCCGGCGACTTGCCGTGGGCGACGAGGGCCCGGGCGATGGCGCCGATCTTGTCGACGGCCATCAGCAGGACCAGGGTGCCGCGCAGCCGGGCGATCGCCTCCCAGTCGACCAGCGAGCGCTCGTCGTCGGGGGCGACATGGCCGCTGACGACGGTGAACTCATGGGCGACCCCGCGGTGGGTGACGGGGATTCCGGCCGCCCCGGGCACGGAGATCGAGCTGGAGATGCCGGGGACCACGGTGCACGGGATGCCCTCGGCGGCGAGCGCCTGTGCCTCCTCCATGCCCCGGCCGAAGACGAACGGGTCGCCGCCCTTGAGCCGTACGACGGCCTTGCCTGCCCTGGCGTGCTCGATGAGCGCCTGGTTGATCGCCTCCTGGGCCATGAAGCGTCCGTACGGGATCTTCGAGGCGTCGATCACCTGGACGTGCGGCGGCAGTTCGTCGAGCAGGTCGCGCGGGCCGAGCCGGTCGGCGATGACGACATCGGCCTCGGCGAGGAGGCGGCGGCCGCGCACGGTGATCAGGTCGGGGTCGCCGGGGCCGCCGCCGACCAGGGAGACCCCGGGGGCGGGCCGGGTGCGGTGGTGCGGGGCGGCGAGCGTGCCGTCGCGCAGTCCCTCGACGATGGCGTCGCGGACGGCGGCGGAGTGGCGCGGGTCGCGGCCCTGGGCGTCGGTGGACAGGACGGCGACGGTCACGCCCTCGCTGCGGCCGGTCGCCGGGGTCCAAGCGGTCGCCACATCGGCGTTGTCGCTGCGCACGCACCAGGTGCGGGTGCGCTCGGCCTCGGCGGACGCGGCGTCGTTGGCGGCGTCGTCGTCGGAGGCGATGAGCGCGTACCAGGTGTCGGCCAGGTCCCCGTCCTCGTACCGGCGGCGCTCCCAGCGGATCTCACCGGCGTCGGCCATCGCCTCGACGGCCGGGGTGGCGGACGGCGACACGAGGGTGATGTCGGCGCCGGCCGCGATGAGCGTGGGCAGGCGGCGCTGCGCGACCTGGCCGCCGCCGACGACGACGACGCGGCGCCCGCTCAGGCGCAGTCCGACGGGGTACGCGGGGTGATCGGCGTGCTCGGCCATGGCGGTGCGGACTCCTCGTGCGGTGCGGGGTGCGGGCCGCTGCGACGGTGGAGCGGCTGTGACGTGCGGTTTTGTGGGTGGGTCCACGATACGGGGTGCGCCGGGGCGCGGGCGGGGGCTGCCCCGCCCGAAACCCTGGCCCCTGCCGGGAACCACGTACCCGGCCCGGCGCTCATGGCGCCGGGCCGGGTCGGCCGTGGCCGGGTGCTACTTCTCGGTGACGCCCGCCGAGTCGAACGTCGCGACTTCGTGCATCGCCCGCGCCGCGCTCTGCACGATCGGCAGCGCCAGCAGCGCCCCGGTGCCTTCGCCGAGGCGGAGGTCGAGGTCGACCAGCGGGCGCAGGCCCAGCTTGTTGAGGGCGGCGACATGGCCGGGCTCGGCGCTGCGGTGGCCCGCGATGCAGGCGGCGAGGGCCTCGGGGGCGATCGCCCGCGCGACCAGGGCCGCGGCGCCCGCGCTGACACCGTCCAGGATGACCGGCGTGCGGAGCGAGGCGCCGCCCAGCAGGAAGCCCGCCATCGCGGCGTGCTCCAGACCGCCGACCGCGGCGAGCACGCCGATCGGGTCGGCCGGGTCGGGCTGGTGCAGTTCGAGGGCGCGGCGTACGACGTCGACCTTGCGGGCGTGCATCTCGTCGTTGATGCCGGTGCCGCGACCGGTCACCTCGGCCGGGTCCATGCCCGTGTACACGCAGATCAGCGCGGCCGACGCCGTGGTGTTGGCGATGCCCATCTCGCCGGTGAGCAGGCCCTTGTTGCCGGCCGCGACCAGATCGCGGGCGGTCTCGATGCCGACCTCGATCGCGGCGAGCACCTCTTCGCGGGTGAGCGCGGGACCGGTGGTGAAGTCGGCCGTTCCGGCGCGCACCTTGCGGGGCAGCAGGCCGGGTGTGGCGGGCAGCTCCATGGCCACGCCGACGTCGACCACGCACACCTCGGCGCCGACCTGGGCCGCGAACGCGTTGCAGACCGCTCCGCCGCCGAGGAAGTTGGCGACCATCTGGCCGGTGACCTCCTGCGGCCAGGCCGTGACGCCCTGGGCGTGCACCCCGTGGTCGCCCGCGAAGATCGCGACGGCCGCGGGCTCCGGGATCGGCGGCGGGCACATCCGGGAGAGCCCGGACAGCTGTGCCGAGATGATCTCCAGCATGCCGAGCGCGCCGGCGGGCTTGGTCATCCGCTTCTGGCGTTCCCACGCCTCGCCGAGCGCCTTGGCGTCCAGCGGACGGATGTTGGAGATGGTCTCCTGCAGGAGGTCGTGCGGCTCCTCGCCGGGCAGGGCGCGGCGGCCGTAGGTCTCCTCGTGGACGACCCAGGACAGCGGGCGGCGCTTGGACCAGCCCGCCTGCATCAGCTCGGGCTCCTCGGGGAACTCGTCGACGTAACCGACGCACAGGTACGCCACGACTTCGAGGTGCTCCGGCAGGCCGAGGGCCCGGACCATCTCGCGCTCGTCGAAGAAGCTGACCCAGCCGACGCCGAGGCCTTCGGCGCGGGCGGCGAGCCACAGGTTCTCGACGGCGAGCGCGGAGGAGTACGGGGCCATCTGCGGCTGGGTATGCCGGCCGAGGGTGTGGCGGCCGCCACGGGTGGGGTCCGCGGTGACGACGATGTTCACCGGGGTGTCGAGGATGGCCTCGATCTTCAGTTCCTTGAACTGCTTGGCCCGGCCCTTGGGCAGCGACTTGGCGTAGGCGTCGCGCTGACGCTGTGCCAGTTCGTGCATGGAGCGGCGGGTCTCCGCCGAGCGGATGACCACGAAGTCCCAGGGCTGCGAGTGGCCGACGCTGGGCGCCGTGTGTGCGGCTTCCAGGACGCGGAGCAGAACCTCGTGCGGGATGGGGTCGCTGCGGAAGCCGTTACGGATGTCACGGCGCTCACGCATGACGCGGAGCACCGCCTCGCGCTCGGCGTCGTCGTAGCCGGGGGCCGGCGGGCCGGCGGGAGCCGCGGCCTCTTCGGGCTCGGACGCCTCGGGGGCGCCGGAGGCGTCCGGCGCCTCCGGGGCCTCGGCTTCAGCGGCGTCAGCGGCTTCCGGCTCAAGGGCCGGGGCCTGGGCCGGGGCGGCCACGGCGGGCTCCTGGACCTGGACTTCGACGGGCAGGGCTTCGGGCTGCGCCTCGGGCTGTACGGCATCCACCGGGCCGGCCTCCGCGACGGGAACGGCCTCCATGGCCTTCGCGGCCTCCGCGAGGGGCGTGATGTCCGGGGTCTCGATGACCTCGGGGCCCTGTTCGGGCTCCGGCTCGGACACCGCCGGCGCCTCGGCCCCGGGGGCCACGGCGGGCTCGACGACCTCGGCGGTCGCGGCGGGCTCGGCCGGTTCGGAAGGCTCGACGACGGCCTCGGCCGCGACGGGCTCCACCGACGCCACGGGCCCCAGGGCGATCGGCACGCGCTCGGCCTCGGGCTCGGGCTCTGCCGCGACCTCGGCTTCGGGCTCTGCCTCGGCCACGGGCTCCGCCGCGACGTTCTCCTCGGCCACGGGGGTCGGGGCCAGGTGCGGAGTCGTCGGTACCGAACCCTCCACGGGCACGAACTGGCCCATGGGGACGGCTTCCGCGTCGTCCTGCGGCGCGATCGCTTCGGCGGGGATCTCGGCCGGGACCTCCGCGGGCGTCCCGGCCTCGGCCGGGACCGGTTCGGCGGCGGGAACGGGAGCGGCCACGGCCGCCGGTGCCGCGACCGGAGCGGCCTGGACCAGCTGCGTCTCGGGCACCGGCACGGGCATCGGCTCCGAGGCCACCGGCTCCGAGGCGACCGGCTCCGAAACGGCCTGCTCCGGGGCGGCCTGCTCCGGGGCGGCCTGCTCCGGGGCGGCCTGCTCCGGAACGACCGATTCTGCTGCCACCGGGGCGGCCTCCGGCTGCGGGGCCTGGGCCCCCCACGGGCTGCCGCCCTGCGGCAGGATCTCGCCGAGCTGCGGGCCCGGCAGCGCCGAGGCGTCGTCAGCCGGCAGCTCGAAGTACTCCGGGCCGGTGGTCGGCGGTCCGGCGTGCCGTGCGGGGGCCTGGGCGCGGGCCTGCGCCTGGGGCGCGCCCGCGGGTCCGCGGTCGGCGAGCGAACGCACGACTCCGCCGGTCGGCGCACCGCCGTAGGACGGCGTGCCGTCGGGCACGACCGGGCCGCGGTGCAGCGGCTGGCGCGCCGGGGTCTGGGTCTGGGCGGCCGGAGCGGGGGCCGGGGTGGGCGACGGGATGCGTACGCCCGTCAGGTCGACCGAACCGGAGTCGCGGCCACCGGACTCGTGGGTTCCCTGGCCGGTCCCGGGCAGCTGCTCCGCCGCCGCCTGCTGAGCGGCGTACGCCTGCGCGGCCTGGGCCTGCACGGGCTCCTGCACCTGGACCTGGACGGGGCCCTGGGGCTGCGCGGGGGTCTCGCCGGCCGGCTGGGCATAGGGCTGTGCCACGGGCTGGGCCTGGTAGGCCCCCTGTCCGGGCAGCGGGGCCTGGGAGGCGATGCCCTCGGGGTACTGGCCCGGGGCCGGTACGGCCTGCGGGTCGCTCCAGGCTCCCTGCGGGCTCGGCATCAGGAGGAGGTCTTCGTCCTCGGAGACATGCTCGGAGGGAGCGAGGTAGGTGTAGGCGTCCGGGGCGGCGACGCCCGGCTGCTCCACCGTGCCTGCGTTCTCCGGCAGTCCCTCGACCGGGATCTGGCCGGTGTCACTCATGCGTACCCCTCGCCCATCGTCAGTGCTCCTTCGGCCCTTCGCCCGGGACGCCCGAACACGGCACGCCGGCGCTCGTCAACAAGAACGAGCGGGCTCGCCGCGCGGCACGAATCGGTCGCGGACATACTGCATTCTCGCGGCCGAACGCCACCGCGGCAGCTCATTTCGCCACGGCCCGCTGTGGACTGCGCCACGTCGCGCGTCCCCCGGTTCTGCCGTACCACAACGAGGGCCAAAACGGTCCCCTTTTCCGGACATTGACGAACGAAGCGACGAACGTCCGGGCGCGGTGCAACGATCGGCCAGCCTACCTCGCGCTGTACGCCGACCGGGTCACGGGGCGAGGTCGGAACGCAGCGCCGACAGGAGGAACACGACCGATCGTTCGCGCTCCGACCAGGCTGCCGTGTCGAGTTCGACGGACTGGAGGAGCGAGCAGCGGACCGTGTATCCGTTCCCGCTCAGGGCGGCGCCGAGCGCCTCGGCCTCGTCCCGGGTCGAGGCATGGGTCACGATGCGTTCCGGCCGCCGTTCGGTGACGGCGGTGACGACGGGCACCCCGCCGCCCCCGATCCGTACGACATCGGGTTCCGGCAGTCGTTCCAGCACATGGGGGGCCCGGCCCTCGACGACCTGGAGCTGCACGCCGAACGCCCGCGCCGCCGCCGCGGTCCGGGCACAGGCAGCCGGGTCGCTGTCGACCGCCAGGACCGCCGCGCCGAAGCGGGCCGCCTCCACGGCCAGGGCCCCGCTGCCGGAGCCGATGTCCCACAGGAGGTCGCCGGTCCGGGGGCCGAGGCGGGCCAGCTGGGCGGCGCGCAGCCCCGGGGACCCGCCCTCGCCGCTCTCCGCTGCGGCCCCGGTGGCCGCGCCGGCGTACGCCTCGGTGGGCAGCGCCCAGCCGCGTACGTCGTGGGGGCGGGCGGGGAGGCCGCCCGCGATCCAGGCGCCGGCGGCCTGCGGTTCGGGTCCGCCGCCGATGACGATGACCACGTTGGGGTCGCGCCAGACGTGGTCGGCGGCCTTCTCGGAGGTGACGACGGTGACCTGTTCGCGGCTGGTGCCGAGCTCCTCGCAGATGACGAAGGTGCGGTGGACGCCTTCGAGGAGCAGGGCGAGTTCGGCGGGTCCGGCGCCGGGCGAGGTGAGGACGGCGACCTTGTGGTGGGCGCGGCAGACGTTCACGGCGCGGCGCAGGGTGCGGGGGTGGGCGACGACCGTCCGGGCGTCCTCCCACGGCATGCCCGCGCGGGCGAAGGCGGCGGCGACCGACGACACGGCCGGGACGACCTCGACCTCCAGGCCGTGTTCGGGTGCGCGGAGGTTGCGTACGACTCCGAAGAAGCCGGGATCCCCGTCGGCGAGGACCACGGCGCTGCCCCGGTGGCCGGCGATCCGGCGGGCGGCGAGGTCGATGGAGCCCAGGCGGATGCGTTCGGCGTTCGCCGGGACTTCGGGAAGGGCGAGGTGGTGGGCGGCTCCGGCGACGAGCGTGGCGGCCGAGAGGGCGGCGGTGGCCGCTGCGGTCAGTGGCGAGCCGTCCCAGCCGATCACGGTGACCCGATCGGCCATCTTTCGTCAGTCTCCTGGAGTCGTCGCAGGTGGGGATGGCGGTGTGGGTCGGACAGGGTGAGAGTACCCGGTCCGTGCCGACGCAGGGTCGGGGCCCCTTCGCGGGGTCAGTTCCAGTCGTTGTAGGCGCCGTAGCCGCCTGCGTCGGCGAGCTGCTCGGCGACGCCTTCGAGGTCTTCGGGGAGCAGGCCCCAGACGATCAGGTCGGTCCTGATGTCGGTCCAGCCGCCGTCCGTGCCGTTCTCGGTCCGGGTCCGCGCTATCCGGGCGTTGCGCAGGACTCCCTCGCTGATGCAGCCGAGCTTCTGGGCGACCTGCTGGGAGGCGGTGTTGTCGGCGGCGGTCCGCAGCTCGATGCGTTCGAAGCCCTGGTCGCGGAAGAGCCATTGGGCCAGTGCGAGTACGGACTCGGTGGCGTATCCCTCGCCGCGGGCCCAGGGGGCGGTGATGTAGGCGGCCTCGGTGGCGCGGGTGCGCCAGTCGGTGTTGCGGAGCCGGACCGAGCCGACCAGGCGCTGGGTGAGGAATTCGGTGACGGCGAGGACGATGCCGTCGCCGCCGGTGCGCTGGGCGGGGGCGATCCTGCGGACCCAGCGTTCGGCGTCGACCTGGGTGTAGGGGTAGGGGGCCTCGGTCCAGGCGACGACGAGTTCGTCGTTCATCATCTCGATGTACGCGGGGACGTCCGCCATGTCGAAGGGGCGCAGCACCAACCGATCCGTGCTGATGGAGATGTCCGGAAAGGTGGAAGTCATGCGCAGCTCCATGCCGAAGACCGTTAAAGGCACAGCATGCAGCATCGGGGCGGTGGTGCGCATGGGCGGGTCCGCACGACGGAGCCCCGCGCCCCCCGGGTGGGGTGCGCGGGGCTCGTGGGACAAATGCCGTGTGGGTGTCAGGACTTGGCGGCGGTGCCGAAGGCCGGGACGATGGAGCCCTGGTAGGTGTCCTCGATGTACTTCTTGACCTCGTCGGAGTGCAGGAGCTCCACGAGCTTCTGGACGCGGGCGTCCTTCTCGTTGCCCTTCTTCACGGCGATGATGTTGGCGTAGGGGTTGCCGTCGGCCTTCTCCAGCACCAGGGAGTCCTTGGCGGGCTTGAGGTCGGCCTCGATCGCGTAGTTGCCGTTGATGACGGCGGCGTCGACGTCGTCCAGGGCGCGGGGCACGGTGGCGGCCTCCAGCTCCTTGAACTCCAGGCCCTTCTTGTCGGTGATGTCGCTCAGCTTGGCGCTGGTGCCGACGCCGTCCTTGAGGGTGATGAGGCCGTTCTCGGCGAGCAGCTGGAGGGCGCGGCCCTCGTTGGTGGTGTCGTTGGGGACGGCGACGGTCTGGCCGGCCTTGATGTCCTTGAGGTCCTTGACCTTCTTGGAGTAGAGGCCGAGCGGCTCCAGGTGGACGGTGCCGACGGAGACCAGGTGGGTGTTCTTCTTCTTGTTGAAGTCGTCCAGGTAGGGCTGGTGCTGGAAGAAGTTGGCGTCGACCTGGCCGGTCTCGGTGGCGGTGTTCGGCAGGACGTAGTCCGTGAACTCCTTGACCTCCAGCTTGAGGCCCGCCTTCTTCGCCAGGTTCTTCTCGACGAAGCCCAGGATGTCGGCGTGCGGCGTCGGGGACGCGGCGACGACGAGTGCCTTGGAGGTGTCGGCCTTGGCGCCGGTCTCGCTCTTGGCGCCCGGGTCGGACGAGGTGCCGCAGGCGGTGAGGCCGAAGGCGAGGGCGGCGGTGGCGGCGGCAGCCGCGGTGATCTTGATGTTCTTACGCACGAAAAGTGCCTCTTTCCGGTGGTGATGGTGGTGCGCCCGGACAAGGAGTTCGGGCTTGTGAGCGGAGTGGAAGTCTCAGGTGGTGGTGCGGCCGCGGCGGGCCAGCAGGCGTACGGCGCCGTCGCCGATCAGCTGGATCACGGTCACGATGACGATCAGCAGCGCGACGGTGATGAGCATGAACCGGTTGTCGAAGCGCTGGAATCCGTAGGTGACGGCCTTGGAGCCGAGACCTTCGCCGCCGACCGCGCCGGCCATCGCGGAGTAGCCGATGAGCACGATGACGGTGGTGGTGACGCCGGAGACGAGCGAGGGCAGCGACTGCGGCAGGAGCACCTTGCGGACGATCGTGGGGATGGATCCGCCCATCGACTGGACGGCCTCGACGAGCCCGTGGTCGACCTCGCGGACGGCGGTCTCGACGAGCCGGGCGAAGAAGGGGATGGCGCCGACGGAGAGCGGCACGATCATCGCGGACGGGCCGATGAAGGTGCCGACGACCCAGGTGGTGAAGGGGATCAGGGCGATCAGCAGGATGATGAACGGCAGCGAGCGGCCGATGTTCACGATCACGCCGATGACCTTGTTCACCGGGGCGTTCCGGAGCAGTCCGCCCTTGTCGGTGAGGACCAGCAGGACGCCGAGCGGCAGCCCGACGAGCACGGTGACGACCGTGGACCAGAGCACCATGTAGAGGGTGTCGATGGTCCCCTGGGTGAGCAGCGGCTGCATTTCGGACCAGGTCACTTCGCCACCTCCTTGGTGAGCGGGGCGGGGGTCTGTACGGGGATGGCGGGGCCGTCGTTCTCCACGACCTCCGCCTGGAGGCCCTGCTCGCGCAGGAAGCCGATCGGGACGACGTTCTCCTCGAAGCGGCCGGGCAGCTCGATGCGCATGCGGCCGATCTGCTTGCCGCCGACGGTGTCCATCGCCGCGCCCAGGATCGAGATGTCGATGTTGTACGTGCGGGAGAGCTGGGAGATCACCGGCCGGCCGGCCGCGTCGCCGTGGAAGGTGACGTCGACGACCGTGCTGTCAGGGCCGGAGGCCGCGCCGCCGACGGGGAACAGCTCGTGGGCCAGTTCGGAGCCGGGGGTGGCGAGGAGTTCGCCGACGGTGCCGGACTCGACGATGCGGCCCTTCTGCATCAGCGCGGCGGAGTCGCAGATCGTCTTGACGACGTCCATCTCGTGCGTGATGAGCAGGACGGTCAGTCCGAGCTGCTGGTTGAGGTCGCGCAGCAGCTGGAGGATGGAGCGGGTGGTCTCGGGGTCGAGGGCCGAGGTGGCCTCGTCGGAGAGCAGCACCTTGGGGTCCCCGGCGAGGGCGCGGGCGATGCCGACGCGCTGCTTCTGGCCTCCGGAGAGCTGGCCGGGGTAGGCCCTGGCCTTGTCGGCGAGGCCGACCAGGTCGAGGAGTTCGAGGGCCTTGCGGGAGCGGTCCCGGCCCGGGACGCCGAGGATCTCCAGCGGGAGTTCGATGTTGGCCTGGACGGTGCGGGAGGCCAGCAGGTTGAAGTGCTGGAAGACCATGCCGATGCGGCTGCGCGCCTCGCGCAGCTCCTTGCCGGCCCGGCGGCCGCGTCCGGCGAGTGCGGTGAGGTCCTGGCCTGCCACGGTCACGGTGCCGGAAGTGGGGCGCTCCAGGAGATTGATGCAGCGGATCAGGGAGGACTTGCCGGCGCCGCTCTGTCCGATGACGCCGTGCACCTCGCCCTCGCGGACGTGCAGGTCGACGCCGTCCAGGGCGGTGACCTCACGGCCGCGCGACTGGTAGACCTTCGTGAGGCCCGAAGTGGTGATCACAGGGGTTTCCGTCACTGTCGAGTGCGCGGCGCGGTGTCCGCCGGGCACGGGGCATTCGTCTGATGAGACTGTTCGGACGTTTCGATCGGACGTTCCAAGCTGGGATCTCGGCACGGCTCGGGGCGGCGGGTGGCCGGGCAGCGGTGCTGGGGCAGGCTCGTTCCGCTGGATGCGGACGGCTCGGGCTCGGTCTCGCTTCGGGGCGCGAGGATCGGGCGGGGGCCCTCAGAAGGTGCGCATTCGACACATACAACGAGCACCGGGCGTCGTGATCGCCTCGGTCGCAAGGATGCGGTTGCTCGTCGTGGTCATGGGCCAAGTAAAACAGACGTAACGTTCCTGCCGACCCCGCTGTCCGAATAGCGGACAGTCGTGGATGGTGTGGTGAGACGGCCCGGCCGGTTTCCGCGATTCCCGCCTGCCCGGCTGTGACCTGCGCCGATACGACGGAGAGGGCGCGGAGAGGCAATCGGCGCCGGTATCCGCGACCGGTCCGGAACGGTCGTGGGCTGTGGCAAAGGCCACGGCCCCCGTCCCGGTCGCCGCCCGGTCCGCGACCCGCCGGGAGCGGCGGCGGGGGGCGCACGCAGGGGGCCGTTTGGTCCGTAATACCCTCGCTCCATGCTTGTCGCCCTGACGGTCGCGGTCGCCGTGACCGCGCTCGCCCTCGCCGCCTGGTGCGGATTCGCCGCGTACCGGGACCAGCCGACCAAGGACTGGCACTTCATCGGGATGGCCGTGGTCTCGCTGCTGGCGCTGGCCCAGCTGGTGGTGGGCATCGTGCAGCTGTCCCGGGGCCAACGGCCCGAGCAGGGCATGACGATCTTCATCGCGTATCTGATCGGGGCCTTCCTCGCGGTGCCGGCGGCGGGTTTCCTGTCGCTGACCGAGCGGACCCGGTGGGGTTCGGTGACGGTGGCGGCGGGCGCGGTCGTGCTGGCCGTCCTCGAAGTGCGGCTCTACGACATCTGGGGGAACTGACCGTGACCGACACCGATCGCACCCCCGCGGCGGCCATCGGCGAGAAGCAGCCCTTCGACCTCGGCACCGGCCCCGGCCGGGTACTGGTCTGGTTCTACGGGGTGTTCACCGTCGCGGCCGCCTCCCGCTCGATCGTCCAGATGATCCTGGACTTCGGCAAGGCGCCGCTCGCCTACGTACTGTCGGCCGTCGCCGCGCTGGTGTACGGATTCATCACGTACTCGCTGGTGCGCGGGGGCGAGAAGGCCCGCAGGTCCGCGCTGGTGTGCTGCGCCGCGGAGCTGCTGGGCGTGCTGGTCGTCGGGACCTGGACGATGGCGGAGCCCTCGGCGTTCGCGGACGCCACCGTCTGGTCCGACTTCGGCATGGGATACCTGTTCATCCCGGTGATCCTGCCGGTCACCGGGATGATGTGGCTGCGCCGGGCCAGGACCGCGTAACTCCGGCGCGCCCGCCACGCGGATCCTGCCTACGCGCTGGCGACGTACGCCGGTTTCGTGGCGTCCTTCTCCAGCAGGATCATCAGGACGCCGTCCCGGCCGGTCTCGTTGCCCACGGGCGCGTAACCCGCCCGCCGGTAGAGCCGCAGATTGCTCTCGCTGCGATGGCCGGTGTGCAGTCGGAACAAGGTGGCCGACCGCTCGTCGGTGAGCCCCGCCTCCGCCGCCCGCAGCAGCCGGGCACCGAGCCCGTGCCCCTGGAGCCGGGGGTGGACGCAGAGCCTGCCGATCTCCCCCGCCCCGTCCTCGCCGACGGCCCCCCGGACCGAGCCGACGACCTCGTCACCCAGCCGCGCCACGAACACCAGGTTCGTGGCGATCTCGGCGTGCAACGAGTCGAGGGTCTGGACGAGCGGGTCGATCCGGTAGTTCCCGTACAGCTCCGCCTCGCTCTGGAAGCAGAGGTACTGGAGTTTCAAGATCTGTTCGGCGTCCTGTGCCGTCGCCGCCGAGATGATCACGTTCATGCCCATCCGCGCATGCCTCCGCCCACCTGATCCACCGGTTGTCTAACGCTCCTTTCCCCGCAGTTCAGGAGCAGCAACCTCCGCCGCGAGCATTCTGCGCAGACATCCAAGGCAACGGGAACGGACCGGGCCCAAACTCCCCTGTGACATACCCAACTTCCCTGCGATTTCCCGGTAGGTGGGATCGCCGGGCGCGAGCATCGCCGCCATCACCCGGGCACACCTGCCGGGCAGCCGGTCCACCGCCGCGCGCAGCGCCCGCCGTTCGTCGGCGCCGAGGGCGAGCCGCTCGGGGCAGCCGGCCGGATCCGCGGCGGCCTCGTCGCGGTAGGGGCGTTCGTGCCGGGTGGTGCGGCGGGCCCTGCGGGCCTCCGCCCGGACCGCGTCCCGCACCCAGCGGGCCGGGTCCACCGGTGGCCCCTGGCCCGCGAGCCGCTCCAGCAGCCGCAGCCAGACCGCCTGTTCGAGGTCGGCCGGTTCGACCGCCGCCCCCGTCACCGAGGCGGCCGCCTCGGCCCTGGCCTCGGCGCTCACCAGCGGATACAGGGCATGCACGAAGGTCACGGGGGCGGGAGCAGAAGCTGCGGGAGCAAGATCGAGAAGGGTCATGCCCCGGCCGACGCGCCCGTGACGGCGGCCGGTTGCCGTACCGGGCGAGCACCACCCGACCGGGGCACGCCCCGGCCGGGTGCTGACGCGGTCGTCACCTCGCGTTGTGGTCCGCCGCGGCGAGCAGGGCGGTGTCCGGGTTGTCGGAGAAGATTCCGTCGATGCCCGTCGCGAAGTACGTCTGGAACGCGCCGAACGCGTCACCGTAGGCGTTGGGGTCCGTGCCGCGCCGGAAGTCGGCGGGCAGGAAGCTGTTCTCGTTGCGCATGGTGTAGGGGTGCAGGACCAGGCCCTGCGCGTGCGCGTCCTTCACCAGGGTGGTCGGCGCGGTGAGCCGCCCCGAGGAGTCCTTGGGGATGACCAGGTCCAGGGTGGGGCCGATGCCCTGGGCGAAGGAGGCCATCCACTTCAGGCCCTCGGGCTTCACCAGGTCCGCGACGGTGCGCGGGTCGCCGGAGGTCACGAAGTCCCAGGGGCGCTCGCCCGCGCCGGAGAGCAGGACGACGCGCGGGGTCGCGACGAGCCGGGACAACCGCTGGATGCTGCCGGGCTCGAAGGACTGGAGGATGAGCGGCGACTGCCGACGGTGCCGGTCGTAGCGGCGCAGCAGCTTGGCGAGCGGCTCCTCCAGACCGAGGCCGAGGCCGCGGAAGTAGGTGGGGTGCTTGATCTCGACGTACAGCCAGACGGGCTTGCGGCGCCTGCGGCCCTCACGGTCGGCCCAGCGCAGCACCTCCTCGAAGGTGGGGATCTCCCAGCGGCCGTCGTAGAGCGTGTTCTTCTGGCGGGTGCCGGGGATGCGCTCCTTGGCCCGCAGCGTCTTGAGTTCGGCGAGGGTGAAGTCCTCGGTGAACCAGCCGGTGAGGGAGACGCCGTCGACCTTCTTGGTGGTCCTGCGGTTCGCGAACTCGGGGTGGTCGGCGACATCGGTGGTGGCGGTGATGTCGTTCTCGTGACGGCATACGAGGTGGCCGTCCCGGGTCGGCACCAGGTCCTGCTCGACTATGTGCGCGCCCATGTCGAGGGCCAGCTGGTAGGAGCCGAGGGTGTGCTCGGGCCGGTAGCCGCTGGCGCCGCGGTGTCCGATGACGGTGGGCACCGGCAGGTCGAGGCGGAATCCGCGGCCGCCGTGCCTCGCGGATTCCTTCCCGGCGGTGTTGCCCGCGGCGTCGGCCGGGCCGCCCGCCAGTCCGAGGGCGGCGGTGCCCAGTACGGCGGCTCCGGCTCCCAGCATGGTCCTGCGGCCGGGTCCGGCCTGCGCGCGCTCAGTCATGAATGCTCCTCGCGTGTGATGTCTGGCACCTGTCGGGCGAGGCCCGAGCGTAGGCAGCAGTACCGTCATGGAGGCAGCTCCTGGACGAACATGGCGCAAACTCACGTCAACGCCACGTATCCGCTCCGTGAACCCGATGTGCGATCCGCGCGCACCCGCGAGTATCGTCCTCACCTGCATGGACCGTCACGATCCCGCACCTCGGCCGGCCCGGCCACTACACCGGAGGAACCGTTGTCCCGACACGCACTCATCAAGGCAGTGCTCGGACCGATCTTGCGCCTCATGTTCCGCCCCCAGGTCGAGGGCGTGGAGAACATCCCCGGGGACGGTCCGGTGATCCTCGCGGGCAACCATCTGACGTTCATCGACTCGATGATCATGCCCATCTGCTGCGACCGGCCGGTGTACTACATCGGCAAGGACGAGTACGTGACGGGCAAGGGACTCAAGGGCCGGGCGATGGCGTGGTTCTTCACCGGCTGCGGCATGATCCCGGTGGACCGGGACGGCGGGCGCGGCGGCGTCGCGGCACTGATGACGGGCCGTCGGGTGCTGGAGGAGGGCAAGGCGTTCGCCATCTACCCCGAGGGCACCCGCTCCCCCGACGGCCGTCTGTACCGGGGCCGCACGGGCATCGCCCGGCTGACGCTGATGACGGGCGCGCCGGTGGTGCCGTTCGCGATGATCGGTACGGACAAGCTGCAGCCCGGCGGGGCCGGCCTGCCGCGTCCCGGCAAGGTGACGGTCCGCTTCGGTGAGCCGATGGAGTTCTCCCGGTACGAGGGCATGGACCGCGACCGCTATGTGCTGCGGGCGGTGACCGACTCGGTGATGGCCGAGGTGATGCGGCTGTCCGGTCAGGAGTACGTCGACATGTACGCCACGAAGGCCAAGGCCGCCTGAGCGGACGCGGACGCGCGGAGCGGCGCGCCAGGACGACGTGGAAGGGCCCGTACCCCCCGATCGGTGGGTACGGGCCCTTCCGCGTGCCGTCGCTGCCCGGGCCGGCTACTGGTGCACGATGCCGTCCTCCAGTTTCTGGCCGCGCAGCAGGAACCAGGCGGCGACGGCCGTCGCCAGCAGGACCGCCGCGCCGACGCCCGCGGCGAACCCCAGCCCTTCGACGAACGACTCCTGCGCCGCGGAGACCAGTGCCTGCCCCTGCTGGGCCGGCAGACCGTGGGCCGCCTCGACGGCGCCGCCCAGCGATTCGTGGGCCGCGGCCGCGGGGCCCGGCGGGACTCCGTGGGGGGTGTCGAAATTCTGGTAGACGCCGGTGACGATGGAGCCGAGCAGGGCGATGCCGAGGGCCGCGCCGAGTTCGTACGCCGTCTCGGAGACCGCGCCGGCGGAGCCCGCCTGCTCCTTCGGGACGCTGGAGAGGATCACGTCGGAGGTGACGGTGAAGGCGAGGCCCGCGCCCACGCCGACGACCAGCAGCACCGCGCCGAGCAGCGGGTAGGCGGTTTCCCTGTGGATCAGGGTGACCGCGGCGAGCGCCAGGCCGATCGCCGCGAGACCGCCGGTCACCACCGAGCGCACCGAGAAGCGGCGGGCCGCCCGGCCCGCGATCAGACCGGCGACGACCGCGCCGACCGCCGCGGGCAGTTCGGCGAGACCGGCCTCCAGCGGCCCACGTCCCTGGACCAGTTGGAGGAACTGGGAGAGGAAGAAGACCAGTCCGGACAGGCCGAGGATGGTCAGCAGGTCGGCGAGTACGGCGCCGGAGAAGCCCCGGTGGTGGAAGAGCCGCATGTCCAGCAGGGGTGCCGGCAGTGTGAGTTGCCTGCGTACGAACCAGCAGAGCGCGAGCACACCGCCGATGCCCGCGGCGATGTTCCCCCAGCCCGGACCGTGTGCCGCGAGTTCCTTGATGGCGTACACGACGCCGATCATGCCGATGAAGGAGAGCCCGACACTGGCCAGGTCCCAGGGGCCGTGGGCCGGGTTCCTGGACTCGGGGATCATCTTCGCGCCGACGACCACGAGGACCGCCATGACCGGCAGGTTGATCAGGAAGACCGAGCCCCACCAGAAGTGCTCCAGCAGCAGTCCGCCGACCACGGGGCCGACGGCCGCCCCGGCGGAGGCCATCGCTCCCCAGATCCCGATGGCGAGGCTGCGCTCGCGCGGGTCGTGGAAGAGGTTCCGGATCAGGGCGAGGGTGGACGGCATCAGGGTGGCGCCCGCGACACCGAGCAGCGCCCGCGCCAGGATCATCATCTCGGGGGTGTGCGCGTAGGCGTTGAGCACGGAGACCGCGCCGAACGCCGTCGCGCCGCACAGCAGCAGCTTCTTGCGGCCGATGCGGTCGCCGAGGCTGCCCATCGAGACCAGGAGTCCGGCGATGACGAAGGAGTAGACGTCACCGATCCACAGGAGCTGGGTGCCGGTCGGTTCGAGGTCCTCGGTGAGGAACGGGGTGGCGAGGCCCAGGACGGTGGCGTCGATCGCCACGAGCAGCACCGCGAGGACGAGCACGGACAGGGCGATCCACCGCCCGGGACGGTGCAGTTCGTCCGGCGATTCCACGCGCTGTTCGATACGGCTCATTGCTCCACGCTCCGGCGTGCGCCGCCGAGCAGCAACTCGACGATCATGTACTGGAAGTCCTGGCTCGCGACCCGGCCGTCCTGGACGGCCCAGGCGCCGCTGGAGACGAGCCCGTAGAAGGCCTCGGTCAGCCAGGCCGGGGTCAGGTCGATGCGGAATTCACCACGCTCCTGGCCCCGTCTGAACAGGGCGGAGACCCGGGCGTCGAGGCGGCTCCAGCCCTCGTTCACCTCTTCGCCCTCGAAGAGCTGGTTCTCGGTGACGAGGAAGGAGAGCAGTCCGGCGCTCGGCTCGACGGCCGCGACCAGTCGGCGCAGTGCCTCCGGCGCGCCGCCCTCGTCGAGGGCGGCGGCGTCCAGAGCCGCTTCGAACTCCTGGATGCCCAGGTTCTCCAGCGCTCTGACCAGGGCGTCCCGTCCGGCGAAGTGCCGGTGCAGGGTGGCGCGTCCGATGCCTGCGGCTTTGGCGACCTCGTCCATGGTGGCGGTCGATTTGCGGGTCAGCAGAGCGGCGGCGCTGCGAAGCACCTGCTCACGATCGAGACTCATGAGACAATTGTAGACCACATGAGACATAATCGTCTCAGCCGCTCGTTGGTCCCGTCAGTCGTCGAGGACCGTCAGATCGAGGCCGGGAAGGTGGGACGGGTCGCGGATCACGGACATCTCGACGATCCTGTCCCGGGCCACCGTGAAGATCATGACCGAGAAGCGGTGGCCCTCGCCCGTCGCGATGACGGCCGGTTCCCCGCCGACCAGGGCCCGCCGGGACGAGCGTGCGAACGGCGCGAACATCATCGCCTGACGGGCCACGGCCGCCGCACCCCGTACCAGGCCCGGGGCACCGGCTCCGCCGGCGCTGATGTCGGACCGCACCACCACGTCCGGATCGAGCACGGACAGCAGGGCCTCGAATTCACCGTCCCGGGCGGCGGCCAGGAAGGCGTTGACGACCTCGCGCTTGCGGGCGAGATCCGGGTCCGGAACCGGGTCCGCGCCCTGCACCCGGCGCCGCGCCCGGCTGGCGAGCTGCCGGGCCGCCGCCGGGGTGCGGTCCACGACGCCGGCGATCTCGTCGAACGGCACGGCGAACATGTCGTGCAGCACGAAGGCGAGCCGCTCGGCGGGGTCCAGCGTTTCGAGCACGACGAGCATCGCCAGACCGACCGAGTCGGCCATCAGCGCCTGCTGCTCGGGGTCGGCCTCCGGCCGGCCGCCGAGCTCCGGGCCCGGGGCGGGCTCCTCGGGTGCGCCGGTGCCGAGCGGCTCCTCGCGGCGGGATCGGCGCGAGCGGAGCATGTCCAGGCACACCCGTCCGACGACCGTCGTCAGCCAGCCGCCCAGGTTCTCGATCGCCCGGTCGTCGGAACGGCCGAGCCGGATCCAGGCCTCCTGAACGGCGTCCTCCGCCTCGCTCGTCGAGCCGAGCATCCGGTAGGCCACGGCCTTCAGCCGGCTCCGGTTCTCCTCGAAGCGCTCCGCCAGGAACTCATGTCCGTCCACAGCCACATACCTCCGTCGTGTTCCGTCACAGCACTGACGTACGGAACCCCGTCGATGTGACGGACGGCCCGCGCGGCTTCCCGGTCAGCTCCAGCGCAGTCCGGCGCGGTGCCGCCAGTAGGCCTCGGGCTCCTCCACCAGCGCGCCGAGCCGGGCGCGCCGCTCCTCGTCGAGATCGACGACGGCCGCGTGCAGGTTTCCGGCGAGCTGGCCCACGGTCGCCGCGCCGGAGAGCACCACCCCGGCCCAGGGCTGGTGCAGCACCAGGGCGAGGGCGACCGCGTCGCTGCCGAGCCCGGCGTCGGCGGCGATCTCCTGGACCACGGCGGGGGCCTCCGTCCCGGCGAGCCGCCCGTTGGCCATGGCTTCCTTGACGATCACGGTGAGTCCGGCGGCATGTGCCTCGGCGAGCGCCGTCCCGGCCGAGGTCTCCAGGGCGTTGTAGGTGGCCTGGACGGTACGGAAGAGCGGCTCGCCGTCCACGGTGACGGTGAGGGCGGCCCGGATCGCGTCGGCCTGGGCGGGCCCGCTGGTGGAGAGGCCGACGCTGACCCCTTCGGCGGCGAGCGCGGCCAGCCGTTCGTGCAGCTCCTTGTCCGTGAGGGCCGGACTGTCGGCGGTGACCGAGTGGATCTGGTAGAGGTCGAGGCGGTCGCCGAGCAGCGCGTCGGTCTCGGCCCGCTGGCGCAGGAACGTGGCGAGGCCGTGGTCCTTGACCTCGTGCGCCTCGGCCTCGACGCTCCAGGCGGCCGTGTAGGTGTAGCCCCATTTGCTGCCGATGACGACGTCGTCCGCCTCCGGGTGGGCCGCCAGCCAGTCGGCCAGGAACTCCTCGGAGCGGCCGTAGGAGCGGGCCGCGTCGAAGTAGCGGACGCCCTGTGCGTAGGCGGCGTCCAGCAGTTCGTGGGTGCGGGCGCGCATCGCCCGGACGCTGCGGTCGTCGGGCAGATCGCGGTCGCGGTGGAGATTGATGTAGCCGGGCCTGCCGACCGCCGCCAGGCCGAGCCCGATGTGGGCGGTCGGAGTCGTCGCTGTGGCCAGCCGGGCGAAAGGCATCGTGGAACTCCTCCTCGGTCGGGTGCGCTCCACGTCGACTCCTCGGCCGGGTGCGCTCCCCGTCAACGTAACCCAGCCCACCGAAACCCGAAGGCGGGGAGCGTACGTGCGCTCCCCGCCTTCCGGGCGGTTCCGGTCCCCGGGTCAGCTCTTCGCGGTGGCCCACGCCTGCTGGGTGGCGAGGTCGGACTTCACCTCGGCTAGCTGGACGGCCACGGCCGACGGGGCCGTGCCGCCGCGGCCGCTGCGGGAGGCGAGGGCGCCGGCCACGTTGAGGACCGTGCGGACCTCGGGGGTGAGGTGCTCGGAGATCTTGGCGAACTGCTCGTCGGTCAGCTCGTCGAGCTCGATGCCGTGCTGCTCGCACTCCTTGACGCACTCACCGGCGACCTCGTGGGCGACCCGGAACGGCACGCCCTGCTTGACCAGCCACTCGGCGATGTCGGTGGCGAGCGAGAAGCCGGCCGGGGCCAGCTCCTCCATGCGCTCGCGGTGGACGGTGAGGGTGGCCATCATGCCGGTGAAGGCGGGCAGCAGGACTTCCAGCTGATCGCAGGAGTCGAAGACCGGCTCCTTGTCCTCCTGGAGGTCGCGGTTGTACGCGAGCGGGAGGGCCTTCAGCGTGGCCAGCAGGCCGGTCAGGTTGCCGATCAGCCGGCCGGACTTGCCGCGGGCCAGCTCGGCGATGTCCGGGTTCTTCTTCTGCGGCATGATCGAGGAGCCGGTGGAGAAGGCGTCGTGCAGGGTGACGAAGGAGAACTCCTTCGTGTTCCAGATGATGACCTCCTCCGCGATCCGGGAGAGGTTCACGCCGATCATCGCGGTGATGAAGGCGAACTCGGCGACGAAGTCGCGGGAGGCCGTTCCGTCGATGGAGTTGGCGACGGAGCCGTGCTCGAAGCCGAGGTCGGCGGCGACCGACTCCGGGTCGAGACCGAGGGACGAACCGGCGAGGGCGCCGGAGCCGTACGGCGAGACGGCGGTCCGCTCGTCCCACTGGCGCAGCCGCTCGGCGTCCCGGGACAGGGACTGCACATGGGCCAGGACGTGGTGGGCGAAGAGCACCGGCTGGGCGTGCTGGAGGTGCGTACGGCCGGGCATCGCGACGTCCGGGTGGGCCTCGGCGAGGCCGACCAGCGCACCCTGGAGGTCGGCGATCAGGCCGCCGATGATCCGGGCGTGGTCGCGCAGGTACATCCGGAAGAGCGTGGCGATCTGGTCGTTGCGGGACCGGCCGGCCCGCAGCTTGCCGCCGAGGTCGGGGCCGAGGCGCTCCAGCAGCCCGCGCTCCAGCGCGGTGTGGACGTCCTCGTCGGCGATGGTGCCGGTGAAGGAGCCGTCGGCGACATCGGCTTCGAGCCGGTCGAGACCGGCGGTCATGCGGCTCAGCTCGTCCTCGGTGAGCAGACCCGCCTTGTTCAGGACACGCGCGTGGGCGCGGGAACCGGCGATGTCGTACGGCGCGAGCCGCCAGTCGAAGTG
This sequence comes from Streptomyces sp. NPDC007164, assembly GCF_040634135.1. Taxonomy (NCBI): domain Bacteria; kingdom Bacillati; phylum Actinomycetota; class Actinomycetes; order Kitasatosporales; family Streptomycetaceae; genus Streptomyces; species Streptomyces sp. NPDC007164. Next base: position 118,793 of record NZ_JBEYFB010000006.1, on the reverse strand, counting down.
GACGGAGGCGGACAGCTTGGCCAGCGCCTCGGCCGGACCGTCGGCGAAGCGGGCGCCCCAGAGGCGTACGTCGCTGTTGCCGTTGCCGTTGCTCACTGCGTGCTCCTCGGAAGAACAGGGTGATGGGGGTGCGGCCGCCTCCCCGCGCGCAGGGCCGGAGAGGCGGTGACGTAACTACTGGGGGTCGGGCGAGGTCACGCTTCGCCGTCGCGCCGCCCGAGTGATGGGTATAACTATGCAGACCTCCGTATGTTTTGTCAAAGATATGCGCCGCTCCCCCACCGCCCCGCCGGGCAACCGGGCGTCCCGCCAGGTGAAATCACCTCGTCGGTACCGGAGTCGGCGACGACAATGGCAGCCATGGGGAAAACATATGAACGCATCGACGGGCGGATCCGGACCTTCATCGAAGAGCAGCACATCTTCTTCACGGCGACGGCGCCCCTGGACGGCGAGGGCACGGTCAACCTCTCCCCCAAGGGCGTCAGCGGTTCGTTCGCCGTCATCGACGAGCTGACCGTGGCCTATCTGGACTTCGCGGGCAGCAATGCCGAGACCGTCGCCCATCTCCGCGAGAACGGCCGGATCACCCTGATGTGGTGCGCCTTCCAGGGGCCGCCGAACATCGTGCGGGTGCACGGCCGCGGCGAGCCGGTCTTCCGGGACGATCCCCGGTTCGTCGAACTGCTCGGACACTTCCCCCGGGTGGATCCCGCCGCCCACGGACTGCGCGCCGTCATCGTGGTGCGGGCCGACCTCATCCGGGACACCTGCGGATTCGCGGTGCCGTTCATGTCGTACGACGAGGACCGCCCGCTGCACGCCCGGCGCTTCGCCCGCGAGGACGATGCCTCGCTCGGCGCCTACTTCGAGAAGAAGGAGCACATCGCGACGAGCATCGACGGGCTCCCGGGGCTGCCGCTCCCGCTGCCGGCCATGCCGCGGGCGGAAGGCGATTGAGCCGTACGGAGCAGACCGGCGGGTGGCGCCCGGCCCGAGCGCCTACCGTCCGGGCATGCGCAGATCCCTGGTGACCCTCTCGGTACTGCTCGCGCTGGCGGGCTCCGTCGCGGCCCGGCCCGCCGCCGCCCCGCCGCTCCCGGACCGGATGGCCGACACCGGCGGCGGCACCCAGCTGATCACGGCCGAGGCCCCGGCCGAGGGCTCCACCACCGGCACCGTCACCTGGTGGACCCTGCGCCGGGGCACCTGGGTGAGGGCCGGGTCCGCCCCCGCCCGTTTCGGCGCGAAGGGCCTGGCCGAGGGAGCGTCGCGCAGGCAGGGCACGAACACCACCCCCACCGGCCTGTACGACCTGCCGTACGCCTTCGGCATCGGGCCCGCACCGGCCGGCACCGTCCACCCCTACCGCCGGGTCAACACCCGCTCGTGGTGGTGCCAGGACAACGCGGCGCGAGCCTACAACCGCTGGGTGGAGCCACGGCCCGAGGACTGCCGGGCGGGCGAGGCGGAGCACCTGACCGACTATCCGACGCAGTACGCCCGCGCCCTCGTCATCGGCTTCAACTACGAACGGCCGGTGCGCGGGCGCGGTGCCGGGATCTTCCTCCATGTCGACGGGCGGGGCTCGACCGCCGGCTGCGTCTCCGTACCGGCGGCCGCGATGGACCGGATCCTCGACTGGATCGACCCGGTCCGCCGACCGCACATCGCGATCGGGACCGGGTCGGGCCGGACCGCGATCACCCGCTACTGACGCGGCCCGGCCCCGGTCCGCTCAGCGCTCGTTCTGCGCCAGCCGCAGCAGATGGTCGGCGAGCGCCTGGCCGCCCGCCGGGTCGCGGCTGATCAGCATCAGGGTGTCGTCGCCCGCGATGGTGCCGAGGATGTCGTGCAGTTCGGCCTGGTCGATGGCCGAGGCGAGGAACTGGGCCGCGCCCGGCGGGGTGCGCAGCACCACGAGGTTGGCCGACGCCTCCGCCGAGATGAGCAGTTCGGCGGAGAGCCGCCGCATCCGCTCCTCCTTCGCGGACCCGCCCAGCGGCGCCTGCGGAGTACGGAATCCGCCCTCGCTCGGCACCGCGTAGATCAGCTCGCCGCCGGTGTTGCGGATCTTCACCGCGCCCAGCTCGTCCAGGTCGCGGGAGAGCGTCGCCTGGGTGACGCTCAGCCCGTCGTCGGCGAGGAGCTTGGCCAGCTGGCTCTGCGAGCGCACCGGCTGCCGGTTCAGGATGTCCACGATCCGGCGGTGGCGTGCGGTGCGGGTCTGCGGCACGGACGGCCCGCCGTGCTCGGTTTCCTGCGCCTCGGTCATCGTCGTCGCCTCATTCTCCGGATCGTCCGTCCCCTTGTGCCGCGTCGAGAGCGCCGGGCAGTGCCCGGAGCAACGCGTCCACTTCCGCGTCGCCGATGATCAGCGGCGGCATGAGCCGCAGGACATCGGGGGCGGGCGCGTTCACCAGGAGTCCGGCTCCCTGAGCCGCCTGTTGCACCTGGGGTGCGAGCGGTTCGGTGAGCACGATACCCAGCAGCAGTCCGGAGCCCCTGACGTGGGAGACCAGCGGGTGGCCAAGGCCCTCCACGCCGTCCCGGATCCTCTCGCCGAGCCGCTTCACCCGGTCCAGGGCGCCGTCGGCGGCCAGGGTGTCCAGGACGGCGAGACCGGCGGCGCAGGCGATCGGGTTGCCGCCGAACGTCGTGCCGTGCTGGCCCGGCTTCAGGAGCTCGGCGGCCGGGCCGAAGGCCACGGTCGCGCCGATCGGCAGTCCGCCGCCCAGTCCCTTGGCGAGGGTGACGACATCGGGCTCGATGCCCTGGTGGGCCTGGTGCTCGAACCACTGGCCGCAGCGGCCGATGCCGGTCTGCACCTCGTCGAGCACCAGCAGGGTGCCGGTGGCGCGGGTGATCTCCCGGGCCGCCTCCAGATACCCGGCGGGCGGTACGACCACACCGTTCTCGCCCTGGATCGGCTCGATGATCACCAGTGCGGTGTCGGTGGTCACGGCGGCCCGCAGGGCGTCCGCGTCGCCGTACGGGACATGCGTGACGTCACCGGGCAGCGGAAGGAACGGTTCGCGCTTCTTGGGCTGGCCGGTCAGCGCGAGCGCGCCCATGGTCCGGCCGTGGAAGCCGCCGTCGGTGGCGACCATGTGGGTGCGCCCGGTCAGCCGGCCGATCTTGAAGGCGGCTTCGTTGGCCTCGGCGCCCGAGTTGGCGAAGTAGACGCGGCCGGTGCGGCCGAAGAGCTGGAGCAGCCGTTCGGCGAGCGCGACGGGCGGCTCGGCGATGAAGAGGTTGGAGACATGGCCGAGCGAGGCGATCTGGGTGGAGACTGCCTCGACGACGGCGGGGTGGGCGTGGCCCAGCGCGTTCACCGCGATGCCGCCGACGAAGTCGAGGTACTCGGTGCCGTCGGCGTCCCACACCCGGGCGCCCTCGCCGCGGACCAGGGACAGCTGCGGGGTTCCGTAGTTGTCCATCAGCGCGTGGCCCCAGCGCTGTGCGAGTTCCTGGTTGCTCATGACTCCCCCTGCGCGTCGGGCTGTGCGTCGGGCACGACCATCGTGCCGATTCCTTCGTCGGTGAAGATCTCCAGCAGGATCGAGTGCTGGACCCGGCCGTCGATCACGCGGGCGGTCTCGACGCCGTTGCGCACGGCGTGCAGGCAGCCCTGCATCTTCGGCACCATGCCGCTGGACAGCTCGGGCAGCAGCTTCTCCAGCTCGGTGGCGGTGAGCCGGCTGATCACGTCGTCGCTGTTGGGCCAGTCCTCGTAGAGACCCTCGACATCGGTGAGGACCATCAGCGTCTCGGCGTTCAGCGCGGCGGCGAGTGCCGCGGCCGCGGTGTCGGCGTTGACGTTGTAGACGTGGTTGTCGTCGGCGGAACGGGCGATGGAGGAGATGACCGGGATCCGGCCGTCGTCCAGCAGCGCCTGGATCGCCCCGGTGTCGATGGCGGTGATCTCGCCGACCCGGCCGATGTCGACGATCTCACCGTCGATGGTCGGCCGGTGCTGGGTGGCGGTGATCGTGTGCGCGTCCTCGCCGGTCATGCCGACGGCGAGCGGACCGTGCTGGTTGAGCAGGCCGACGAGCTCGCGCTGGACCTGTCCGGCGAGCACCATCCGTACGACGTCCATCGCCTCGGGCGTGGTGACGCGCAGGCCCGCCTTGAACTCGCTGACCAGGCCCTGCTTGTCGAGCTGGGCGCTGATCTGCGGGCCGCCGCCGTGCACGACGACGGGCTTGAGGCCGGCCTGGCGCAGGAACACGACGTCCTGGGCGAAGGCGGCCTTCAGCTCCTCGTCGATCATGGCGTTGCCGCCGAACTTGATGACGACGGTCTTGCCGTTGTGCCGGGTCAGCCAGGGCAGTGCCTCGATGAGGATCTGCGCCTTCGGGAGTGCGGTGTGCTTCCGCGCCGCACTCATGAGCTGTACGCGCTGTTCTCGTGGACGTAGTCCGCGGTGAGGTCGTTGGCCCAGATGACGGCGGACTCGGTGCCGGCGGCGAGGTCGGCGGTGATCCTGACCTCGCGGTAGCGCATGTCGACCAGGTCGCGGTCCTCGCCGACGCCGCCGTTCTTGCAGACCCAGACGTCGTTGATGGCGACGTTCAGCTGGTCGGGCTCGAAGGCGGCCTTCGTCGTACCGATCGCGGAGAGCACCCGGCCCCAGTTGGGGTCCTCGCCGTGGATGGCGCACTTGAGGAGGTTGTTACGGGCGATGGAGCGGCCCACCTCGACGGCGTCGTCCTCGGTCGCGGCGTTGATGACCTCGATCCGGATGTCCTTGGAGGCGCCCTCGGCGTCACCGATCAGCTGCCGGGCGAGGTCGGCGCAGACGGTACGTACGGCCTCGGCGAACTCGCCCTGCTCCGGGGTGGTTCCGCTCGCCCCGGAGGCCAGCAGCAGCACGGTGTCGTTGGTCGACATGCAGCCGTCGGAGTCGACCCGGTCGAAGGTGGTGCGGGTGGCGGCGCGCAGCGCGGAGTCCAGTCCGGCGGCGTCCACGTCGGCGTCGGTGGTGAGGACGACCAGCATGGTGGCGAGGCCCGGGGCGAGCATGCCCGCGCCCTTGGCCATACCGCCGACGGTCCAGCCCTCGCCGCCCGCGACGGCGGTCTTGTGGACGGTGTCGGTGGTCTTGATCGCGATGGCGGCCTTCTCGCCGCCGTGCTCGCTGAGGGCGGCGGCGGCCGTCTCGATGCCGGGCAGCAGCTTGTCCATCGGGAGCAGCGTGCCGATCAGCCCGGTCGACGCGACCGCGATCTCACCGGCGTTGTGGCCGGTGAGCACCTCGGCGGCCTTCTCGGCGGTGGCGTGGGTGTCCTGGAAGCCCTTGGGGCCCGTACAGGCGTTGGCACCACCGGAGTTGAGGACGACGGCGGTGACCTCGCCGCCCTTGAGCACCTGCTCGGACCAGAGGACGGGGGCGGCCTTGACGCGGTTGGAGGTGAAGACGCCCGCGGCGGCGCGACGCGGACCGTGGTTGACCACGAGGGCCAGGTCGGGGTTACCGCTCTCCTTGATTCCCGCGGCGATGCCCGCCGCGGAGAACCCCTGTGCTGCCGTGACGCTCACGGTGCGACTCCGATCGTGGAAAGACCTGTGTCCTCGGGAAGTCCGAGGGCGATGTTCATGCTCTGCAGGGCGCCGCCGGCGGTGCCCTTGGCGAGGTTGTCGATGGCGCTGATCACGATGATCCGGCCGGCCGCCTCGTCGTGGGCGACCTGGATCTGTACGGCGTTGGAACCGTGGACGGCCGCGGTGGCGGGCCACTGCCCCTCGGGGAGCAGCTCGACGAAGGGCTCGTCCGCGAACGCCTTCTCGTACACCTCACGGACCGACTCGGCGCTCACACCGGGCTTCGCCTTCGCGCTGCAGGTGGCGAGGATGCCGCGGGGCATCGGCGCCAGGGTCGGTGTGAAGGAGACGGTGACCGGTTCACCGGCCGCCGCGCTGAGGTTCTGGATCATCTCCGGGGTGTGCCGGTGGCCCCCGCCGACGCCGTACGGCGACATGTTGCCCATCACCTCGGAGCCGAGCAGATGCGGCTTGGCCGCCTTGCCCGCCCCCGAAGTCCCGGACGCGGCGACGATCACGGCCTCGGGCTCGGCCAACTGGGCCGCGTACGCCGGGAAGAGCGCGAGCGAGACGGCGGTCGGGTAGCAGCCGGGCACGGCGATACGCTTGGAACCGGCAAGTGCCGCACGCGCACCCGGCAGTTCGGGCAGGCCGTAGGGCCAGGTACCCGCGTGCGGAGAACCGTAGAACTTCTCCCAGTCCGCGGCGTCCTTGAGCCGGAAGTCGGCCCCCATGTCGACGACCAGCACCTCGTCGCCGAGCTGCTCGGCGACGGCGGCCGACTGTCCGTGCGGGAGGGCGAGGAAGACGACGTCGTGCCCGGCGAGGACCTCGGCGGTGGTCGGCTGGAGCACCCGGCCGGCGAGCGGCCGCAGGTGCGGTTGGAGCGCACCGAGCTTCTGCCCCGCGTTGGAGTTGGCCGTGAGTGCCCCGATCTCAACCTGGGGGTGAACCAGCAGGAGACGGAGCAGCTCCCCACCGGCGTATCCGCTCGCCCCTGCCACTGCCGCACGTACCACCATCGAAATCCTCCTCGTCGATGGCATGACTATACGCATCACTGCACTTTTATGCAAAGCTTTACGGGCTGGCCGGCCGCAACGGTCGTGACCGCGACTCCTGGTCGGCGGATGAGACTTTCCGTCGGCGGACCTCGGTCTCGTGACGCTGCGTCGTGATGCGCCGAGCCACGATAGTCGGCACCCGGCCACACTGCTTGGCCCCGCCCTCGCTCATCCATGCCAAGATTCGGGGGTGGACATGACCGACGTCACGCGTGCGATCACGGCTGCGACTTCGGTCGCCGCATCGCTCGGCCTGCCGGCCGACGATGCAATCGTTCTCCACAACTCGAACAAGCTGGCACTGCGACTGACGCCATGCGACGTCTTCGCCCGGGTCGCCCCGGTGGGACAAGAGGTTGCAGAGTTCGAAGTAGATCTCGCGCAGCGGCTCATCGAGGCCGGATGCCCGGTGTGCCCCTTGGAGCCTCGGGCGGACCCGCGGGTGTACACGCGCGACGGCTTCGCGGTGACACTGTGGACCTACTACGAGCCCGTGACACCTCACATCTCACCAGTCGACTACGCCGAGGCGCTGGAGCAGCTGCACGTCGGCATGCGCAAGGTCGATGTGCCGAGCCCGAGGTTCACCGACCGGATCACGGAGGCGGAAGAAGTTGTCGCCGACCCGGACCGCTCGCCGGAGCTCGCCGACGCGGACCGCGTGTTCCTCAGCGGCAGGCTGGCAGGCCTGCGACGTGCGATCGACGACCGCGGCGCCGTGGAGCAGCTGCTCCACGGCGAGCCGCATCCAGGCAATGTGCTCAGCACGAAGAACGGCCCGTTGTTCATCGACCTGGAGACATGCTGCCGCGGACCCGTCGAGTTCGATCTCGCCCATGTTCCCGAGGCGGTCTGCGAGCACTACCCAAGCGTTGACCAAGGGCTGCTGGACGAGTGTCGGCAGCTCGTCATCGCGATGGTCGCCGCGTGGCGCTGGGAGCTCGGCGACCAGTTTCCGAATGGGAGGCGATTCGGAGAGGAATTCCTGCGCCTGCTGCGCGAGGGGCCTCCTTGGCCGACTCTCGACACAGTGAACAGGCCACGTTCGACGCCCATCGGGGCTTCGGGGCCGCCCACCACCGCCACACACAGTGAGCATCCGAGGTCGTGATCTGCCGGCCATCCCTCTCAGGATCCGCCGACCAAGAATTCTCCGGGCCCGTCCGACCTGCATGGCCCGGACCCAGATTCGCCGACCGGGATTCTCGGTCACCACGGTCGGGCGACGACGAAGCCGTGTTCGTCAGGTGGACCGGCAGCCCTGCGGGACGCATGCGCCGCCGCCGCGGGCGTTGAGCGGCATCTTTCGAAGCTTGTACGAAGCACGGCTTTCCGCAGGAGTACCGGCCCTTCTGTCCGGGGCATGCGGCCGGGACGGCTGTGCTCCGCGCCTCGGCCACCGCGCCGGACCGGCTGGTCGTCAGTCCGGCCGGTGACTTCGATCGTGCGGGTGCGGGCACCGGCCGGTACTCCACCGCCGACGTCGCCATGGCCGACAGGATCACCTACCGCGCCTTCGCGGTCGCCCTGCTCGACGAGATCGACACTCCTCGCCACCACCGCACGCGCATCGGTGTCGAAGAGGCGTGAGAGGGCGGCCCGGCGCTCCGCAGGTCGCCCGGGTGAGTGGGCGGAGGCCGGTCGTCACCGCGGGTCCGGGGGTGCCGAGCGTCGTTCGGCGGGAAGTCGGGCGAGCAGTTCCTCGGTGTGTTCGCCCAGGGCCGGGGCCGGGGCGCGGAAGGTCTCGAGGCCGGCGCCGAAGGTCACCGGGAAGCGGGCCTGTGGGCAGGCGGTGGGGCCGTCGGGGGTGCTGAACAGCTGCCGGGCGGTGGTGTGGGGGTCGGCCAGGAGCTCACCGGGAGTGGTGAGGACCGGGGCCCAGGGGGCATTGAGGGCATCGAGGCGCTCCTGCCACCAGGCGTGGTCACGCGCCAGGAACACTCCGTTCAGCAGGTCGCTCACGGCCCGCCTCGCGGCGGTGCGGTCGGCGCGCCGGTCGTACGCGGCGGTGTCCAGCTCCGGGAATTCGTCGGCCAGTTCGGTGCGGAAGGTCTGCCAGAACTTGTCCTCGAACGTGGCGAGGGAGAGGCGGCGCCCGTCCGCCGTGGTGAAGGTGTCGTTGTCACCCTGCACCAGGCCCGCTTCGAGGGGATCGGGGATGTCGCGCAGCGGCAGTGCGAAGAGGGAGCACCAGGCGGTGATGGATTCGCTGAGGGACACATCGATGTGCTGGCCCTGGGTGTCGTTGCCGAGGGCGGCGGTCAGGGCGAGGGCCGCGTGCATGGCTCCGGCCATGTCGCCGATCCGGACGCCGGGGCGGGTGATCTCGCCGTCGAGCCGTCCGGGGACGGTGAAGAAGCCGGACAGACCGAGGAAGTTGAGCTCGTGGCCGGGCTTCTGCGCGTAGGGCCCGCTCTGCCCGTAGCCACTGAGCGAGCACAGCACGAGGCGCGGATTGGCCTCGTGGAGGGCGGCGAAGCCCAGGCCCATCCCGTCGAGGACGCCGGGTCGGAAGCTCTCCACCACGGCGTCGGCGGTACGCACCAGGTCCAGGAAGGTGTTCCGGCCGTCCTCGTCGCGCAGGTCGAGGGTGATCGACCGCTTGTTGCGGTTGAGCGCGTCGAAGAGATCGGGGGCGATCCTCAACGGGTCGCCGGTGGGCGGGGATTCGACCTTGATGACGTCGGCTCCGAGGTCGGCGAGCATGGACGTGGCGTAGGGGCCCGGCAGCAGCCGGGAGAGGTCGAGGATGCGCTTGCCGGTCAGCGACGACCAGGCGGGGGCTGCAGGGTGGGCGGGGGTTGTCATCGGGTGCACCTGTCCTGCGGTGTGAGGGCCGTCTCGCGATGGGTGGGCGGGGGCGGGGTCAGACCATGAAGGCGAGGCCGTGGGCGATGCCGTTGCGCTGGATCTCGGAGGTGCCGGTCAGGATGCGGAACATACGGATCTTGCGGAACAGGAACTCGATCTCGTTGCCCTGGGTGAGGCCTTCCTTGCCGTGGATCTGGACGGCCTGGTCGAGGATGCGGAAGGCGGACTCGGCGACGAACAGCTTGCTCATGAACGCCTCGACACGTACGTCGTTCCCCCGGTCGAGGGCGGCGAGCGCGGCGTAGGTCATGGAACGGGCCGCGTACAGCTCGGTGGCCATGTCGGCGACCTTGTGCTGGATCGACTGGAGGGCCAGCAGAGGCTGCCCGCCCGCGACCTTGCGGGTGCGGGTGCGCTCCAGGGTGAGGTCGAGGGCGCGGCGGGTGGCGCCGATGACGGTGGGGCAGTGCAGGAGCCGGTTGGTGGTGACGCGGCCGAGCGCGATCCGCATGCCCTTGCCCTCCTCACCCAGGAGGTTCCGGGCGGGTACGTGGCAGTCGTCCAGGAGGATGTCGCTCTCGATGTGCTCGCCGGACATGGGAGTGGCGCCGTCGAGCACCTTGCAGCCGGGGCTGTCCAGGTCGACGAGGAAGGCGGAGAAGGCCGGCTTCTCGCCCTCCTGTTCACCGGTCCCCGCCATCCGGGCCACGACGATGGCGAAGTCGGCGAACGGGCCTGCGGAGCTGAAGACCTTGTGGCCGCTCAGGCGGTAGCCGTCGCCGTCGCGGACGGCGGTGGTGCGCATGGACCGGACGTCGGAGCCGGCGTCGGTCTCGGTCAGCGAGAAGCAACAGGCGCGCTCGCCGCGCACCAGGGGCAGCAGATACGTGTTCAGCTGGTGCTCGGTGGCGTGCCGCATGATGTCGCCGGCGCGCAGCGGTCCGCCCATGTCGCCGAGCACACTGTGTCCGAGCACCCGCCCGCAGGCCCCGATCTCCTCCTTCAGGGCCGCCAGCGCGGTGTGCGAGAGGTTCTGTCCGCCGTACTGCTCGGGCAGATGGATGCCGTAGAAGCCCAGTTCGCGGCTGCGCCGCCAGACGGGTTCGAGGTCGGCGCGGGTGAGGCGGCTCTCGTAGGTGATGCCTCGCTCGCGCTCGTAGTCGGCCAGTTCGCCGTCCAGGTAGTCGCGCAGTCGGCCGACGAGGTCGGCGAGCCGGGGGTCGTCGTCGTAGGTGGGGCGCAGGGAGAAGGTCATGTCGTGGAGGTCCTTACCGGTCGAGGGGGTGGTGGGGTCGGTTCGCGCGGCCGTCAGTTCACGCGGCGGTCGGCATCGGCCCAGAACGGTTCGCGCACGGCCTTGCGGTCGAGTTTTCCGTTGCGGTTGTGGGGCAGCTCCGCGACGAACTCGACGGACCTGGGCTTCTTGAAGCGGTCGAGCCGCTCGACGCAGAACGCGGTGATCTCGTCGGCGCTCGGCGCATGGCCGGGGCGGGGCACGATGACTGCCTTGACCGCTTCGCCCCACGTCTCGTCGGGCACACCGATGACGCAGGCTTCCTGGACACCGGGGTGTTCGTACAGGGCGGCCTCGACCTCGGTGGAGTAGATGTTGAACCCGCCGGAGATGATCATGTCCTTCTTGCGGTCGACGAGGAACAGATAGCCGTCCTCGCGCATCCAGGCGAGATCGCCGGTGTGGACCCAGCCGTCACGGAAGGTCTGCGCCGACAGCTCGGGCTCCTGCCAGTACTCGCGTACGCAGTCGGGGCCGCGGACGATGAGTTCACCGACCTCGCGGGGCGCCAGCGGCCGGCCGGCCTCGTCGACGATCCGGACCTCGGTGTCGTACGTCGCCCGTCCGCAGGACTGGAGCAGTTCGGGGTCGTCCGCGACGGCGTGGGCGATCTCCTGGCTGCTCAGTCCCGCCACCACGCTGGTGGTCTCGCCCAGGCCGTAGCCCTGCGCCACGACCGGGCCGAAGAACCGCACGGCGTCGCGCAGGCGCTGGGGCGAGATGGGTGCGCCGCCCACGCGTACGCCGGTCAGGCTGGAGAGGTCCCGCACGGCCGCGGCCGGGTGGGCGAGCACCATGTTGACCATGGCGGGGACGAGGAACGTCGCGGTGATGCGTTCCTTCTCCACCGTGTCCACGAACGCCTCGGCGCTCCAGGCCGGCAGTACGTGGGTGGCCGCCCCGGCGAAGACGTTGGCCAGCAGGGTCATGCCGGTGGCGTGGGTGATCGGGCCGCAGGCGAGGTAGCGGGTGCCGGGGCGGGGGCGGGACTCGTCGCTCATCAGCAGTTTGCGCATGTTGGCGAGGCGATTGCCGAAGGTCTGCACGGCCGCCTTCAGTGCCCCGGTGGATCCGGAGGTGAAGTTCAGGACGCACGGAGCGTCCTCGTCCACATCGACGGCGACCGGGGCGGCATCCCCCTCGCCGAGCAGCGCCCGGTAGCCGAGGACCGCGGCATCGCCCGGTGTCGTGGCCGGGTCCGGACCGTCCTCCAGGAGCACGGGGAGACAGCCGGTGCCCGAGGCCTCGATGGCGGCCAGCGCGTCCTCCCGGTGCGCCGCGTCGAACACGAGGACGCGCACCGGCGCGTACCGGAGGATGTGCTCGATCTCGCCGCGCCCCAGCCGGGCGTTGATCGGCGCACGCACCAGTCCGGCCTTGTAGAGGGCGAATTCGACCTCGACCAGCTCCCCGCGGTTCCAGGCCAGGGAGGCGACCGCGTCGCCGGGGCGCAGTCCGCGGGCGGTCAGGGCCGAGGCGAGACGGTTGGCCGCGCTGTCCAGCTCCGTGTACGTCCATGAACGCTCACCGCAGACCAGGGCGGTGGCGTCGGGCCAGTAGCAGGCGCTGCGGGTGAGGTAGGTACCGAGGTTCATCGACGATCTCCAGCCTTACAGTCCAACTGATTGAATACAACAAGAACGATTACAGACACAATGTTTTGTATCTTGTGGGCTGTCAAGAGCCATCTAGACTGTGCGCGGACCACGACGGGGCGATCCACGACAGGGCGAAGGGGGCCGCATGGCCGAGGACAGGCGCACCAGACGCACCCGCAGGGCGCTGGGCGGAGCACTGGTGGAGCTGGTGCTGGAGCGCGGCTTCAGCGCGCTCACCGTCGAAGACATCACCGAGCAGGCCGATGTCGCGCGCGCCACGTTCTACGCGCACTTCAAGGGCAAGGACGATCTGTTCGCGCGGGTGACCTCCGACCTGCTCGAACAGCTCGCGCAGCGCCTGGAGCCGGCGGTCGCCGGCAGCGCCGTCGGCTTCACCGGCAAACCGCTGCTGGAGATGTTGCGGCACGTCAGCGACGAGCGGGACGTCTACCGGGTCGTGCTGCGCGGCGAGGGGGACGGCAAGCCGCTCCAGATGTTCGTGGACGCCTGCGCCGCCGCGACGGCGCGGGAGTTCAAGGCCCGCGCCGAGCGCAACAGCGTCCAGCCGCGTATCGACGCCGACCTCCTGGCCCGGGTCTGGGTGGGTGAGCAGGTCGCCGTACTGCGCTGGTGGGCCGAGCAGGACACCCCGCCGATGCCCGCCGAGGAGGCGGTGCGCATGCTTCTCGACCTGGCCCTGCACGGCCGGTACTGGGCCAGCGGATTCACCACCCCGGACCAGGACTGACCGGTGGCGCGCGCCCGGTTCCGCGGCACAGCGGGCGCGCGCGGCGCTACTGGACGGCGGCGCCCAGCCGCGCCGCGTCCCGGGCCGGACGGATGCAGCAGACCGACACCGCACCGCAGACGATCATGACCGCCGCCGCCAGGGCGAACGACTGGGTGTAGCCCTCGCTCGCCGAGGACGCCGAGTCCAGCAGCCGGCCCGTCAGCGACGGGGCCAGCAGGCCCGGGAGCGTGCCCGTCGCGGCCACGATCCCGAAGAGCGCACCGCGCTGGGAGGCCGGCACGACCGCCGCTGCCGTCATGTAGTGCAGTGGGAACGCGATGGAGTGCACCGCGAAGGCGACCGCGATCAGGGCGAGCCGCACCGGCAGCGGCCCGACGAAGGGGAACACCGCCATCGCCGTCCCGGCGCACATCACCGCCACACCCTGTGGCACCCCGATGGAGAGCCGCAGCGACAGGCCGCGCCGGGTCAGCCGGTCGACCACGGGGGACAGTGCCAGCAGCAGTACGAAGCTGAGGGCGGCCACCGCGCTGAGTACCGCCGCCGCCGTTCCCGGGCTCATGGCGAGTTCGTTCCTGAGGTACGACGGCAGCCACGCCTGACTGAGGGTCATCGCCCACGACGCCCCGAAGGCGCTGGCCACGCTCCCGATCACGGTGCCGCTCAGCAGCAGGCGGCGGTAGGGGACACGGGCGGGCCCGGCGGTCTCGGCCCGCACCCGCGCGGGGGGCTGGTCATAGGGTCCGTCGCGCCCGACGAACCACCACACCACGCTCCACGCCAGGCTCGTCACGGCCAGCGCGAAGAAGGCGGCACGCCACCCGAACCCGGTGATCAGCCAGGTCACCACGGGTGCCGCCACGAGAGTTCCGAGGGCGGCACCGCCGATCTGGAGGGCCGAGGGCAGACCTCGGCGGCCCACCGGAAACCACTTGTAGAGGGCGTGCATCGACATCGGGGTGGCCGGCCCCTCGGCCGCGCCGAGCAGCACCCGGCCGGCGACCAGCGTGGGCACGGCGGCCACGATCAGGACCGGCAGTTGGGCCACGCCCCACACCAGGCACATCACGAACAGCAGGACGCGACTGGAGATACGGGCGGCGAGGAAGCCGACGACCAGCCCGGAGAGGCTGAACAGGATCGAGTAGGAGCTGGAGATCAGACCGTAGGTGCTGTGGCTGATGTCCAGCTCTTCCATGATCGGGTCGGCCGCCAGTCCGAGCACCGACTTGTCCGCGAAGTTGACGATCATGAACGTGACGATCATCGCGGTGACGAGCCAGGCGCGGCGCCGGTCGAACGCCGGTGGTCCGAGGTCGCCGGACCCGTCGAGGACCAGCGGCGGTGATGGCTGCGAGGGCATGGGAGGACTCCTGCGGTTCGGGAGAAGCAGGGGGCGAATGCTCTTGTGACGGGACACGCCGCGCCGGAATGCCTCACGGGCGGCGGCGGGCGTACGCGGGCAGCGGTGCCCATCCCGTCCAGGCACGCATCTTTCGAGGGTGCGACGACAGAGAAACTGAACTATGCGTTCATTAGCAGGCTGTCGATTCGGCAACGTAACCCGCTGGACACTTCCGGTCAATGGTTCTACCCCAAGCGAGGTGCCAAACCCCGAGTCGACCAGCAGAAATGCCCATTCCCGGTGGCGAGGTGCTCGCAAAAACAGACGATGTGTATGGTAGCGATCAAGTCGTCATTCAATGTCGAGGAGCGCGCATGACCGACGCACCACTGGCGAATCTCCCCTGGTCCCGGGGCTACACCGACCCGGAATGGGTACGCCGCTACACCACATCGGGCCGGGAACTGCTGCCCAGCCGGCGGGTGTGGCGCGGACCGGGTCCCGCCCGCGTCCTGCGGACGGACGACGCGGGCATCGACGGACTCACGATCGCCGCACCGGACGGCCGCACCCTGACCCTCCAGGACCTGTTCGCGGCCGCCCGGACCGAAGCTCTCCTGGTGATGCACCGCGGCACCCTCGTCCACGAGGACTACCCGCAGGGACTACGGCCCCACGACGCCCACTTCAACGCCTCGGCGGCCAAGTCGTACATAGGCCTGGTGGCAGCCGCACTGGCCCACCAGGGGGTCCTCGACCGCGCCGCGACGGCCTCCTCGTACATTCCCGAACTGGCCGGGACCGCTTTCGGGGACAGCACCGTCGACCATCTGCTGCACATGGGGACCCAGGTCTCCTACGCGGGGCGCCCCTTCGACAAGGCCATCGAGGCCCAGCGCTACTTCGCGGTCGTCGCACCGCCCCTGCGCCCCTACGGCTACAGCGGCCCCACCGGCATCCGCGAGCACCTCGCCACCGCACGCGCGACAGCTGCGCCGGGGAGCGCGTTCCGCTACGAGAACGGCCATGTCGAAACGCTCGCCGAAATCCTCCGCCGCGTCACCGGCACCACCACCTCGGCCCTGCTGAGCGACATGGTCTGGTCCCACCTCGGCGCCGACGAGGACGCCTACTACGTCCTGGACGGCGAGGGCACTGAAGCCGCCTGCGGAGGATTCAGCGCCACGGCCCGCGATGTGGCCCGGCTCGGCGAAATGATCCGCTGCGGCGGCGCGGTCGCGGACCGGCAGATCATTCCGGAAACGGTGATCGCCGCCATCCCCGACGCCCCGAAGGGCTACACCGAGCGCGTCCGGTTCCCCGCCGCGCCCCCCAGCGCCCCCGCCACCCTCTCGTACCACGACTACTGGTGGATCCTGAACGACCCCGACGGCTCCTTCATGGCCAGCGGCATTCACGGCCAGCGCCTCTTCGTCTCCCCCGGGCTGGAGACCGTCATCGTCCACTACGGGTCCCAGGTGATGTCCCCGGTCGCCCCGGTGGCCCCGCTGGTTCCGGCGTTCCTGCAGATCGGCGCCCACCTCCGGCGCTCGGCCTGACCGCGGAAACCACGGACCGGGGGGCACCGCGCCCGGCGGGCTCCGCCCGGACGCGTGTGCCCCCGCGCTCACGCGGGTGACGCCTCCCGACCCGCCGCCCCGTCCGCGCCCCGGGCCGCCACCGGCACCGGCTGCTCCGCCCCGGCCCGCGGACGGGCCTTCCACAGCACGACGGTCGACAGGGTGAAGAGCAGCAGGTTGCCGATGCTCAGCTGCGCCCCCTGGAGCGCGATCCCCGGCGCCAGCATCGCGACGAGGCCACCCACGGGAAGACAGATCAGCGGGTTCACGAACCACGCCCACCGCGGGAGGGCCGCACCGCCCCGGAGCACGCACACGGCCATCCAGACCGAACCCAGCACCCAACAGACCATCAGCGCCGCGTAGGCGATGAACAGCACGTTCGCCAGGTCGCCCGGCAGGGCGGCGAGAGCGGCGGACCGGTCCCCCGAGGCGTCGACCGCCTTGGCCGCCTGCCCCCAGTAGAAGAACGAACCGTGAACGAAGGGAGCGATCGCGAAGCCCGAGATCAGCAGCAGGAACGGCGGCTGGGCGAGCAAGCGCCTCGCCGGCCGGAGCCCTTGATACAGGTGCCAGCACGCGAGCAGGTAGAGCGGGCCGGTCAGCACGCCGAGCAGCGCTCCCCACGCCAGCCGCGCCGTGGACGCCGGGAGCATCGCCGCCAGCGAGACGCCGGACATGCCGTCGTAGTCACCCAGAACAGGGTGCAGGTCGGCCGATGCCACCGGCGTGCCCAACAGCAGAATGTCGCCCGCGAGCCAGGCGATCGAGGCCAGAATCCCCGCGATGCCGGCGAGCCTCACTCGCCCGACCGCCTTGTCGTCCGTCACTGTGCCGGCCTCCCCTATCGCGATCCTGTTTAGGTAAGGCTAACCTTACCAATGGATCCCATCGGCCATGCCCCGGCATTTCCGGCATGGGGTGCGACCGCGCTCGACCTCCGATGGCACCGGGGAATCGAGGGAGACATGACACTCACCCCGAGTCGGCCCGGACCTCCCCCATCCCCGGACCTCCCCGATCCCCAGACTTCCCCGACTCCGGATCTGCCCGATCCCACAGGGCACCCCACATCCGCCCGGGGGGAGGAATCGCCCCGCCCGCCCGTCGGCACCGAACGCGTCGATGTCAGGATGGTTCCATGACGAGCAAGGTTTACTTCGACATCACCATCAACGACGAGCCCGCAGGGCGGATCACGTTCAAGCTGTTCGACGACATCGTTCCCAAGACCGCGGAGAACTTCCGCCAGCTGGCGACCGGCGAGAAGGGCTTCGGTTACAAGGGGTCGTCCTTCCACCGGATCATCCCCGACTTCATGCTCCAGGGCGGCGACTTCACCCGGGGCGACGGCACCGGCGGCCAGAGCATCTACGGCGCCAAGTTCCCGGACGAGAACTTCAAGCTGTCGCACACCAAGCCGGGCCAGCTGTCCATGGCCAACAGCGGCCCCCACTCCAACGGCTCGCAGTTCTTCATCACGACGATCGTGACGTCGTGGCTGGACGGCAAGCACGTGGTCTTCGGCGAGGTCGACGACGAGGACAGCATGAAGCTGGTCAAGAAGATCGAGTCCCTCGGCTCCCAGAGCGGCCGCCCGCAGGCGAAGATCACCATCGCGGACAGCGGCACCGTCTGAGCCGCACACACACCCGCTGAACGAGCGCGCCGCCCGGCATTCCCGCCGGGCGGCGCGCTCCGTCGTACCGGCGGCCGGACAGTGCCCGGCGTGCCCGGTACCTTGCCGGGATGGGGAACTTCTTCCACGGCGGGGGCCGCGATCTGTCCCTGTCCAACGGGGGCACGGCCGTCTTCGTCGACGTACTGATGCTGGTCGTGTCCGATCTCGCCGAAAGCGTCTGGGAGTACCGCTTCACCACCCTGTTGACCCTCCAGGACCAGAGCGTCATGGGGCGCGGAGTGGTCGGCTTCGATCTGGAGGACATCGACTGGGGCCGCTCGCCGCGCGAACGGACGGCGGCGAAGGACTTCGTCCTGCGAATGCTCGATCTGGCCCTGCGCAGGCACCGCTGGGACGAGCTGGGCTACGACCCGCCCTTCGCCGAGGGATATCTGCGGCAGTACCGGGAGATGGTCGAGGCGTTCGACCCCGCCGACGCCGGGCGGCACGCCGGCGCAGACTCCCCTTTCCCCGGCCCGGAGGAGGCCACCGTGGCCATGTGCGTACGCCACCGCGTGCTGTGCGCACCGGCGCACTGGGAGCCGTGCGTCTTCTGCAACGCGTCGCGCTGAGCCCCGCGACCGGGGCGCAGGCGTGGACGCATGGGCATGGCACGGGCATGGCATGGGCGCGGGCACGGCCATAGGCATGGGCATGGGCATGACTGTCAACCGAGAGTTGACACCTGGGGACTGTCAACCTACGGTTGACACATGGTGAATCCCGTACGCCCGACGCATCCCGTACGCCTCGACGAACTGATCGAGGCCATCAAGAAGGTTCACACCGACGCCCTCGACCAGCTCTCCGACGCGGTGATCGCCGCGGACCACCTCGGTGACGTGGCCGACCATCTGATCGGACACTTCGTCGACCAGGCCCGGCGCTCCGGCGCCTCCTGGACCGACATCGGCAAGAGCATGGGGGTGACCAGGCAGGCAGCCCAGAAGCGGTTCGTGGCCAAGGACCCCGGCGAGGTGTCGGATCTCGACCCCAGCCAGGGGTTCAGCCGCTTCACCCCGCGCGCCAAGAACGTCGTGATGGCCGCGCAGAACGAGGCCCTCGCGGCACACAACAACGAGGTGGGAACCCAGCACCTGGTGCTGGGGCTGCTCAGCGAGCCGGAGGGGCTGGCCGCGGCGTTCGTCAAGGCCCAGGGCATCACCCTGGAGGCCGTTCGCGAGGCCGCGACCGAGGCGCTGCCGCCGGCCGTGACCGGCGAGCTGCCGGAGATCGTGCCGTACGACGCCGGGGCCCGCAAGGCGCTGGAGCTGACGTTCCGGGAAGCGCTCCGGATGGGCCACAACTACATCGGCACCGAGCACATCCTGCTCGCGCTGCTGGAACAGGAGGACGGTACGGGGGTGCTGACGGATCTCGGCATCGACAAGGCGGCCGCCGAGGCGGGCATCGCCGAGGCCCTCAGCCTGATCACCGCCCCGCCGGAGAACGGCTGAGCGGTACGGCGCCGGCCACCGCACGACGGTGGCCGGCGCCCGGCTCCCCCGCCGACACGGCGAATTCCGGCCAGTGCACGGCGGCCGGGGCGTCGAGGGCGAGACGGCTCCGGCTGACGTGGAAACGGCACATGGAACGAGCGGCTCTCGGTCATGAACCGTCCGCCGACCAGGGCTTTCTTCTCCTTCGGCAGGGGGCTCCCGCTCCCGGAAGCCCGCGCGCACCGCGGATCGCCGGCCGTCCTGGTGAACGGTCAGCGGACTCCCGCTTCGAGCCGAAGGCTCCAGCGGCCCGGCGCACCGGTCAGCGTGACCGTGGAGAGCGGCCCGACGTCCACGCTCCAGTACGCCGACGGCGGGGCCTTGAGCGCGTACACGAGGGCGGCCCGGACGACCGCCGGTTCGGCGACGGCGACGATGGCGCCCTCGCACACCGGGCGGGTGTCCAGCCAGCCCCCTACCCGCGAGATGAACGCGAGCAGCGGCTCGCCGCCGTGCGGGGCGGAGCGCGGATCCGCGAGCCAGGCGTCGACCGCCGCAGGTTCGCACGCCGTGACGTCGGCGAGGGTGCAGCCCCGCCAGCGGCCCATGTCGCAGTCGCGCAGGGCCGGTTGGACGAGCGGGGCGAAGCCCAGCGCGTCGCCGGTGGCACGGCTGCGCGGGGTCGGCGAGCAGTAGCGCAGCTCGGCGGCGCCCAGCGGGATGAGAGCGGGCGCGGCGAGCCTGATCTCGTACAGGCCGGTGTGGTCGAGCGGCCGGTCGTCGTCGAAGCGCTCGGCGAGCAGGGTGGAGCTGCGAGCCGCGGCGACCAACGAGACTCTGGAAGTCATGGCGGTGATCGTGGATCCGAACACCCTTCCGGTCAAGAGGGCCTCCACAAGTCCGTCCGGCCCGGCCCGGAACGAGGCGGATCCCACCCCACCCGCCCCTGATTGGCCGGAACCGCCCTTCTCATGGGGCACACGGGCCTCCCCGGTCAGCGCCGCGGGCCGCCGCCGGAACCGGTCAGGACCTCGTCGCAGGCGGTGCGCAGCCGACGGATCCCCTCCGCGATCTCGGCCGCCCCGGTGGCCGCGGCAAAGCTCAACCGGATCTGCGGGGACGGGGGTTCGGCGCAGAAGTAGGGGCGGCCGGGCGCGATGGCGACGCCCGCGCGCAGGGCCGCCGAAACCACCGCGGACTCGTCCGTACCGGCCTCCGCGTCGGGCAGGCGCAGCCAGAGGCTGCCGCCGCCGGCGGGGAGGTGCGGGAGGGTGAGAGCGGGCAGTTCCAGGCTCAGGGCCGTCGTCATGGCGGTGCGGCGGTCGCGCAGCCCGGTCGACACGGAACGCAGGTGGTGGCCCCACGCCGGGGAGCCGACGAGTTCGAGCGCGGCCTCCTGGAGCGGGCGGGGGACGAAGAAACTGTCGACGACCTGGATGGCGCGCAGCCGGCCCAGCACCGGCCCGCGGGCGGCGAGCGCCCCCACCCGCAGGCTCGGCGAGGCGATCTTGGTCAGGGAGCAGACGTGGACGACCACCCCGTCCGGGTCGTCGGCGGCCAGGGGGGCGGGCAGCGGCCCGGCGTCGTCGTGGACGAGCCGGCGCGCGAAGTCGTCCTCGATCACGAAGGCGCCCGCCGCGCGGGCGATCCGGACCACCTCGGCGCGCCGCCCGGGGGCCAGGACGGCGCCGGTCGGGTTCTGGAAGAGCGGCTGGCAGACGAAGACCCGGGCGCCGGTGGCCCGGAACGCCGCTTCGAGCAGCTCCGGCCGTACGCCGTCGGCGTCCATGGGCACCGGTACCGGCCGTAGTCCGGCGGCGCGGGCGACCGCCAGCATGCCCGGGTAGGTGGGTGACTCGACCAGCAGCGGGGCACCGGGCGGGGCGAGTGCGCGCAGTGCGGTGGCCAGGGCGCTCTGGCCGCCCGCGGTGATCAGTACGTCGGCGGCGCCGAGCGCGGGTCCGATCTCGCGGGCGAACCAGGCCCGCAGTTCGGTCAGGCCGTCGGTGGGCGGCCGGTCCCAGGCGCCGGGGCGGCGGCCGGCCCGGGCGAGGGCGGCGGCGAGCGCCCGCTCCGGCTGGAGGGAGGAGTTGAGGTAGCCGCCGTTCAGCTCGATGACTCCGGGCGGCGGTGCCGCGAGCGTGACCAGGACCCCGGAGGCGTCGACGGTGCGGGGCACCGCTTCGGGCCCGCCGTCACCGCTGAGGGAGACCTCCTGCCAGGAGGTGTCGCCCGGCGGGGGCACTTCGGTGCGGGGCTGCGCCCGGAAGGCTCCGGAGCCGGGCCTGGTGACCACGAGCCCCTCGGCGACGAGCTGGGCGATGGCCCGGGAGACGGTGACGGGGCTGACCCGGAAGCGCTCCACCAGGGCCCGGCTGGACGGCAGCTTTCCACCTGGTGAGTAGCGGTTCACCTCACCCCGGAGGGATCCGACGAGTTCGGCGACGCTGCTACGCTCTTGCATGAGAGCACACAGTAGCGCTATTGACGACAGCTCGATAGCGGTCGGCCCGTCGACCGGTATCGGTCCGGGCAGCGAAACCGGCGTCGGCACAAGCGCCGATGCCGAGGCCGGTGCCGGTACAAGCACCAGCACCAGCAGCACCGCCGCCACCACCGGCCGCGGGTCGCACCGCGGCGGCCTCGCGCTCGCCGGGCTCGGTGTCTTCGCCTTCTCGCTGACCTTTCCCGCCACCGCCTGGGGCCTGGAGGGCTTCGGCCCCTGGTCCCTGGTGGCGCTGCGCACCCTGCTCGGCGCGGTGATCGCGGGCGCGGCCCTGCTCCTGGGACGCGTCGCGCCGCCGGACCGCCGGCACTGGGCCGGGCTGGCCGTGGTCGCCGCGGGCGTGGTGATCGGTTTCCCGCTGCTGACCACGCTGGCGCTGAAGACCTCGACGACCTCGCACGCGGCCGTGGTCGTGGGCCTGCTGCCGCTGACCACCGCGGTGTTCTCCTCGCTGCGGACCGGAGCACGGCCGTCCCGCGCCTTCTGGATCGCGGCACTGGCCGGCGCGGCCGTGGTGATCGTGTTCACCGTGCAGCAGAGCGGGGGCGAGCTGTCCGGCGGCGATCTGTATCTGTTCGGCGCGCTGCTGATCTGCGCGGCGGGCTACACGGAGGGAGCCAGGCTGGCCCGGGTCGTGCCGGGCTGGCAGGTGGCCGCCTGGTCGCTGGTGCTCTGTCTGCCGCTCGCCGTGGTGGGGACGGCGCTCGCGCTGCCGGCCGAGCCGGTGCGGCTGACCGCGCACGGGGTGATCGGCCTGGTCTGGGTGGCGGCCGGTTCGGCCTTCCTCGGGCTGTACGTCTGGTACCGGGGGATGGCGGAGATCGGGGTGCCCCGGGCCAGTCAGCTCCAGCTCGCGCAGCCGCTGCTGACCCTGCTGTGGTCGTTCTTTCTGCTCGGCGAGACGGTCCCGGCGGCGGCGCCGGTGGCCGCGATCGCGGTGCTGCTCTGCATCGCGGCCACCCAGCGGACGGGGCGTGACCGGCGTACCCGGTGAACGCCCCGTACTCCCCCGCCGGGCGAAGTCGACTTTCGGTCATAGACTTGTCGACATGGACCGCCACCCGTGAGGAGGTCAGTCCCGATGGAGGCACACACGGGCGACCGGCTGCTGACGCACGGCAGGACCGTGGGACAGCACGACAAGGTCGCAGAAATCGTCGAAGTGCTCGGGGCCGGGGGCACTCCCCCGTACCGCGTCCGCTTCGAGGACGGACACGAACACCTGATTTCACCCGGTCCCGACAGCGTCGTACAGCACACCGAGACCCGGAAGCAGGCCCCGGAGACTCCGTAGCGGCCTCCGGCGGCCGGCATCGCTCCTCGCTCCCGGGACGGGGCCGGGCCGGTCCGTTCCCGGCAGCCCGCCCCGATCACCCGTCGCGTCCACCCCGTTCGGTCAGCGGGGTGGACGCACCCTGCTGCGGTAGTGGTCGCCGACCACCCGGTCCATGGCCCCGATCCGGTCCCTGACCACGTCCTTCCCGGAGAAGTAGACGTGGCCGCGCACCTGGTCGTACCGGGCGGCGAGGTCGATGTGCCGGGAGAGTTCGGCCGGGTCCTGCCAGGCGGCGGGCTGGGCCGGGTCACCGGCCTTGTACAGCGCCTCCCCCACGAACAGGTCGACCTCCGTGCCGCGCACCACCTCGCTCCACCAGGGCAGCAGCTTGGCGTAGTCGGCGGCGGCGAAGCCGATGTTCCAGTAGATCTGCGGGCAGATGTAGTCGATCCAGCCCTTCCTGATCCAGCCGCGGGTGTCGGCGTACAGATCGTCGTAGGTCTGTACACCGGCCTTGGTGTCGGAGCCGAGCGGATCGGTGGAGGCGTTGCGCCACACCCCGAACGGGCTGATCCCGAACTGGACGTTCTTCTTGATCTTCTTGATCCGCTCGGCGGTCTCGCGCACCAGCCTGTCGGTGTTGTCGCGCCGCCAGGCCGCCTTGTCCGGAAAGCCCGCGCCGTAATTGCGGTACGTGCCGTCGTCGTCGAAGACCTGCCCGGCCACCGGGTACGGGTAGAAGTAGTCGTCCCAGTGCACGGCGTCGATGTCGTAGCGGCGGACCGCGTCGAGCATCGCGTCCTGGACGAAGCTGCGGACCTCCGGAATCCCTGGGTTGTAGTAGAGCTTCCCGCCGTACGGCAGGACCCAGTCGGGGTGCAGCCGGGCCGGATGGGTGGCGGCCAGCCGGGACGGGTCGGTGTGGTTGGCGACCCGGTACGGGTTGAACCAGGCGTGCAGTTCCAGGCCGCGGCGGTGCGCCTCGCGGACGGCGGTGCCCAGCGGATCCCAGCCGGGGTCCTTGCCCTGGACGCCGGTGAGGTACTGGGCCCACGGTTCGTAGGGCGAGGGCCACAGCGCGTCGGCGGTCGGCCGGACCTGGAGGATGACGGTGTTCAGCCGCCGGTCCACGGCCTCGTCGAGGTAGGCGATCAGCTCGGCCTTCTGGGCGGCGGCCGTCAGGCCGGGCGCCGAGGGCCAGTCCAGATTGGCGACGGTGGCGACCCACATCCCGCGCAGTTCGCGCCGGACGACATGGCGGTGGCGGGAGTGCTCCGGCGCACCGGTCCGCCGGGAAGGGCCCGCGAAGGCGTCACCTGCCATGGTGACGGTGCTCACCACCCCAGCAACCACACCGGCCGCTCCCGCCACAAAGCTTCTTCGGGCCATTTGCCGCATTTCGCTGCACCTGCCGTCTCTCTGTCATCGTCGTCAACGGTCCGTCGCCCCTGTATTCAGGCGTAACGCAGAGCATGCCCGCCCCGGCCCACGATGACCCGTAGGTCGCGGAGTAACGTCGGGGGGTCGGGGCGGGCACCGGAATCAGACGGGAACCTGCGACACGCAGAACAGCGAAAGGCACGAGGTGACGGACTCTATGGCCGACATTGCACGCGTCGGAGTGGTGGGCTGTGGCCAGATGGGCGCGGGCATCGCGGAGGTGTGCGCCCGCAGCGGTCTTGAGGTCATGGTGGCCGAGACCACCGGCGAGGCGTTGGAGATCGGCCGCACCCGGCTGCACAACTCCCTCTCGAAGGCTGCCGACCGCGGCAAGATCACTCCGGAGGAGCGCGACGAGACACTCGCCCGGCTGAGCTTCACCACGGACCTGGGCGAATTCGCCGACCGCGACCTCGTCATCGAGGCCGTCGTGGAGAACGAGCAGGTCAAGACCGAGATCTTCCAGGTGCTCGACCAGGTGGTGACCCGGCAGGACGCGATCCTCGCCTCGAACACCTCTTCCATCCCGCTGGTGAAGCTGGCCGTGGCGACCTCCCGCCCGGACCGGGTCATCGGCATCCACTTCTTCAACCCGGCCCCGGTGCAGAAGCTCGTCGAGCTGATCCCCGCGCTGACGACGTCCGACGAGACGGTCAAGCGCGCCGAGGCACTGGTTCAGGACGTGCTGGGCAAGCACCCGATCCGCGCCCAGGACCGCTCCGGCTTCGTCGTCAACGCGCTGCTGATCCCGTATCTGCTCTCCGCGATCCGGATGTTCGAGTCGGGGATCGCCAGCCGTGAGGACATCGACAACGGCATGGAGCTCGGCTGCGCCCACCCGATGGGCCCGCTCAAGCTCTCCGATCTGATCGGTCTCGACACGGTGGCCTCGGTCGCCGACTCGATGTACGCGGAGTTCAAGGAGCCGCTGTACGCCGCTCCCCCGCTGCTCCAGCGCATGGTGGACGCGGGCAGGCTCGGCCGCAAGACGGGCTCGGGTTTCTACCCGTACTCCTGATCCTTCCTTCGTGCCCGTACGGGGCCGGGCCGGGCGATCCCCGGACCGGCCCCGTACGCGGTCGTGCGGTGCTGCTCACCCCAGCCGTAAGTGGCGCAGCATCATCAGTCCGGCGGCCATGCCCGCGGCCGGCACCTCGCCGCGGGAGATCAGGCCGGGCACCAGCTTGAGCGGTATCCACTCGCGGCGCGAGGACTCGAAGGCGTCGCTGGGTGCGCCGGTCCAGTAGGCGTGTTCGGACCAGTAGAGGTGGTGCCGGGCGTCGATGAGGCCGTTCGACGGCTCCACGGTCAGCAGCGGGCGCAGCGGTCCGGGGCGCCAGCCGGTCTCCTCCTCCATCTCCCGGGCAGCGGCGGCCGCGTTGTCCTCGCCGTCCTCCACGACGCCCGCGGCGAGCTCCCAGCCCCAGCTGTCCGTGATGAACCGGTGCCGCCAGAGCAGCAGCACCTCGTCGGCCTCGTTGACCGCGGTGGCCGCCGCGACGGGGCGCAGCCGGATGAGGTAGTGGTCGAGATGGCGTCCGTCGGGGATGACGACGTCCGCCAGATTGACCCGGAACCAGCGGTTCTCATACACAGTTTGTTCGTTCAGATTCGTCCATTGCACGGTTCTGCCACCTTCCGACAAGTAGGTGGCAATATCGCAGCAGGAGCAGGACCGGAAGGGAACGTACCGGTACCCCCGGCTCCACACTCAGGTCCCCCGGCTCCGCACTCACAGCGGTACGCGCAACGCCCCGTCGATCAGTTCGGCGGCCCGCCCCGCATCCGCGCAGCCGCTCGCCATCAGGTCCTCGCGCACGGCGCGCAGCCGGTCGCGCAGCCGCCGCGACTCCATGCCCCCGGCCCGCTCCGCCATCTCCACCGCGGTGGCCGCCGCCCGGTCCGCCTCGCCCTGGCGCAGCTCGATATGGGTCAGCATGGCCAGCCGGTGCACCCGGCCCCGGTCGTGCGCCGGAATCCGTACCGCCTTCGCCGCGTGCTCCCGGGCCCCCGGCAGATCGCCGATGCCGAGCAGCGCCTCGGCCACCTGCACATCGACCAGGCCCGGCTGCACGTAGCCCGTCTCGTCCGGCTCCCGGCCCGGCAGGATGCGCCCGGCCTCCGACTCGGCCCGCCGGATGCACTCCCGGGCCCCGCTCGCGTCGCCGAGGCGGGCGTACGCCTTGGCCTGCATCGCGTACAGATCGGCGGCGAGCGCCGGGCTGAAGTGTCCGGTGGTGGCCCGCAGCGCCGCCTGGGCGAAGGCCACGGACTGCCGGTAGTCGGCGAGGAGGAGCGACTGGTTGACCAGCAGGGCGATCACATAGCCGCCGAGCCCCCGGTCCCCGCTCGCCTTGGCCAGCCGCAGCGCCTGGTGGAAGTAGCGCTGGGCGAGCCCGTGCGCGTCGGAGTCGTACGCGCAGATCCCCGCGACCGCCACCAGCCCGCCCGCCGCCCGGTACAGCCGGCGGCCCATCGCGTCGCTGTAACCGCCACGCAGCAACGGGGCGGTCTCGGCGTTGAGGAAGCCGACGACGCGGGACCGGGTCGCGATTCCGCCCGCCCGGCGGTACATCAGTTCGTAGTGGGTACGGGCTGCGCGCAGAGTCACTATGTCGGCCATGGAGACCCGGCTCGCCCCGTCGCGGGAGACATCGGTGTCCTCCGGCGGGTTCTCCCACTCCCAGACCGGCATCACCGCCGTGGTGCCCGTGACGGCGGCCGGGGCGAGGGCGTGCGGGCGCTGCGCCTCGTCGGAGCGCCACAGCGCGGTGGCCCGCTCGACGAAGCCGGTGAGCGAGGAGCCGGGCACGGGAGAGCCGGTGCCCGGGGCCGCCATGCCGATGTCGTCCAGCGAGACGGGCCTGCTCAGCCGGTTGCCGAGCACATCGCAGATCAGGTCGGGCACCTGGCCGCGCGGGCGCTGGCCCTTCAACCAGCGGGCCACCGCGGTGTGTTCGTACCGCAGGCGCAGTCCGCGGGGGCGGCCGGCCCGGTTGATGTGCGCGGCGAGACCCGCCCGGGAGACGCCCGCCTCCTCGATCAGGGCAGCCAGCAGAATGTTGGGCTCCGTTGCCCCCATGTGCCCCTCCGGTGGTTCGGCACGCCGAGGCGTGTCGCACCAGTGGAGCACGATTCACACGGGGTGTGAACGCAATGCCCGAACCGTCCCGCTGCGCACCCTGTTGCGCCGGCGCGCGGATCGGTTGAATCAGTCGTCTCGCAAGAGGCGGACGGGTCGTCTGCTCCCCCTCGTACAGCACGACGACCCGCAACCGCGCCGTCCGCGCTGCCGACCTGCCCGACACTCCGTGGCAGCGCGGACGGCGCCGGACCGCACGGCCCACTGCCCACGGATCGGAGGGTGGCTGCGGGATCGGCTCGGAGCCGGGTTCCCCCGGGTCGCGCCGGGGCCCGCGTGCGGTCCACGCCGTTCGGCGAGCATGGCTGGAGGGGCGCATCCGATCACCGGATGCGCCCCTCCTCGCCGTATTCGTACGGAACGCTACGCGCCCCGCAGCACCGCGCCCGTCCGCTCGGCGGCCAGGGCCACCGCCGCGTCGCGCGCGGCCGACGCCTCGTCCACGGTCAGCGTGCGGTCCGCCGCGCGGAAGCGCAGCGCGTACGCGAGCGACTTGCGGCCCGCACCGATCTGCTCACCGGTGAAGATGTCGAACAGCCGCACCGATTCGAGCAGTTCGCCCGCGCCCTCGTGCAGCGCCCGCTCCACATCGGCGGCCGGGACGTTCTCCGCGACGATCAGCGCGACGTCCTGGGTCGCCACCGGGAAGGTGGAGATCCGGGGCGCCTGGAGCGCGCCGTCGACGGCCTGCTCCAGGACATCGAGCTCGACCTCCATGGCGCAGGTGCGCTCGGGCAGGTGGAGGTCCTTGACGACCCGCGGGTGCAGCTCACCGGCGTGACCGAACAGGGTCTCCTCGCCGTTCACCGTGACGTACAGCGCGGCGCAGCGGCCCGGGTGCCACGGCTGGCGCCGGTCGCTGCGCACGGTCACTTCGACGCCCGCCTCCTGGGCGATCGTGCGGGCGGCCTCGATGGCGTCCGCCCAGTCGGCCGGGCGGCCCCTGCCCCACCAGCCGGCCTGCTCGCGGGCGCCCGTGAGGACGACCGCGGCGTGGCGCGGCTGGCGCGGCAGCGCGGCATCGAGTCCGGCGATCTCCTCGTCGGTGGGACGGCGGTCGACGGGCAGCCGGAGGGGCTTGGTCTCGTTGCCGGTCGGTCTGAAGACCAGGCCGGTCTCGAAGAGCGCGAGGTCGTGGGCGCCGCGGCCGTCGTTGCGCCGCAGTGCGCCGAGCAGGCCCGGCAGCAGCGTGGTGCGCAGCGCCGGCTCCTCGTCGGAGAGCGGGTTGACGAGCTTGACGGTACGACGGCGGGCGTCGTCGGCGTCGAGCCCGAGCTGGTCGAGGACGGCCTCGCCGATGAACGGGTAGTTCAGCGCCTCGACGTAGCCGGCTCCGGCGAGCGCCCGGCCGACCCTGCGGTACAGCCGCTGGCGGTCGGTGAGCCCGCGGCCGGACGGCGGGGTCGGGAGGGTGGACGGGAGGTTCTCGTAGCCCTCCAGCCTGATGACCTCTTCGGCGAGGTCGTTCGGCTCGGTGAGGTCGGGGCGCCAGGACGGCACGGTGACGATCAGCTCGTCCTGCCCGTAGACGTCGCAGCCGACCTCCTGGAGGCGGCGTACGACGGTCTCGCGGCCGTAGTCGACGCCGGCCACCTTGTCGGGGTGGTTCGCGGGCATCGCGATGGTGCGGGGCGCCGACGGTGCGCTGACCTCGGTGACCCCGGCCTCGGCGGTGCCGCCGGCGAGCAGCACCAGCAGGTCCACGGTGCGCTGCGCGGCGGCCGCGGCGGCCTGCGGGTCCGAGCCGCGCTCGAAGCGCTTGGACGCCTCGGAGGACAGCTTGTGGCGGCGCGCGGTCCGGGCGATGGAGATCGCGTCGAAGTGCGCGGCCTCGATGACGACCTCGGTGCTGCGGTGCTCGCCGTCCTGGACGTCCGCGATCTCGGTGTTGGCACCGCCCATGACGCCCGCGAGGCCGATCGGCCCGCGGTTGTCCGTGATGACCAGGTCCTCGGCGTCCAGGACGCGGACCGTGCCGTCGAGGGTGGTGAGCTTCTCGCCCTGCTGGGCGCGGCGCACCCCGATCGGCCCGTCGACACGGGTGCGGTCGTAGGCGTGCAGCGGCTGGCCGAGCTCCAGCATCACGTAGTTGGTGATGTCGACGGCGAGCGAGATCGGGCGCATCCCGGCCTTCTGCAGCCGGCGCTGGAGCCAGATCGGGGAGCGGGCCTCGGGCTGGAGGCCGACGACGGTGCGCGCGGTGAACCGGTCGCAGCCCATCGGGTCGGCGACCTTGACCGGGTAGCCGTACGCGTTCGGCGCGGGCACGTCCAGCAGCGCCGGGTCGCGCAGCGGCAGCCCGTACGCGATGGCGGTCTCGCGGGCGACGCCGCGCATGGAGAGGCAGTAGCCCCGGTCCGGCGTGACGGCGATGTCCAGGACCTCGTCGACGAGCTGGAGCAGCTCGATCGCGTCGGTGCCGGCCTCGTGCTCCGGCGGCAGCACGATGATGCCGTGCGTGCCGTCGTCGCCCATGCCGAGCTCGTCGGTGGAGCAGATCATGCCGTGCGAGGTCTTGCCGTACGTCTTGCGCGCGGCGATCGCGAAGTCACCGGGCAGCACGGCGCCCGGGAGGACCACGACGACCTTGTCGCCGACGGAGAAGTTGCGGGCGCCGCAGACGATCTCCTGCGGCTCGCCGGTGCCGTTGGCGCCGCCGACGTCGACCGTGCAGAAGCGGATGGGCTTCTTGAAGCCCTCCAGCTCCTCGATGGTCAGTACCTGTCCGACGACCAGCGGGCCCTTGAGGCCGGCGCCGATCTGCTCGACGGTCTCGACCTCCAGACCCACGGCGACGAGCTTGGCCTGTACGTCACGGCCGGTCTCCGTCGCCGGCAGGTCGACGTACTCCCGCAGCCAGGAAAGCGGGACGCGCATCAGATCTCCATCCCGAACGGCCGGGTGAACCGGACGTCACCCTCGACCATGTCTCGCATGTCTTCTACGTTGTGGCGGAACATCAGCATCCGTTCGATGCCGAACCCAAAGGCGAATCCGCTGTACTTCTGGGGGTCGACGCCGCAGGCGATGAGCACCTTGGGGTTGACCATGCCGCAGCCGCCGAGCTCGATCCAGCCCTCGCTGCCGCAGGTGCGGCAGGGGCGGTCCGGGTTGCCGACGGACGCGCCGCGGCAGACGTAGCAGACCATGTCCATCTCGGCGGACGGCTCGGTGAACGGGAAGAAGTTCGGCCGCAGCCGGGTCTTCATGTCCGGTCCGAAGAGCGCCTGGACCATGTGGTCCAGGGTGCCCTTGAGGTCGGCCATGGTGAGGCCCTCGTCGACGGCCAGCAGCTCGATCTGGTGGAAGACCGGGGTGTGCGTCGCGTCGAGCTCGTCGGTGCGGTAGACGCGGCCGGGGCAGACGACGTAGACCGGCGGTTCCCGGTCGAGCAGGGAGCGGGCCTGGACCGGCGAGGTGTGGGTGCGCAGCACGACCCCGGACTCGTCGTTCCTGGCGCCGTCGGGACCCTGGACGAAGAAGGTGTCCTGCATCTGCCGGGCCGGGTGGTCGGGCACGAAGTTCAGGGCGTCGAAGTTGAACCACTCCGCCTCGGCCTCGGGGCCCTCGGCGACCTCGTAGCCCATGGCCACGAAGACGTCCGCGACGCGCTCCATGATGGTCGTCAGCGGGTGGCGGGCGCCGGCCGGGGTGCGGTCGTACGGCAGCGTGACGTCCACCGCCTCCTCGACCAGCACGCGGGCGTCCCGCTCGGCCTCCAGCTCCGCCTGACGGGCGGCGAGGGCCTTGGAGACGGCGCCGCGGGCCTGGCCCACGCGCTTGCCCGCCTCGGCCTTGGCCTGCGGCGGCAGTGCGCCGATCTCGCGGTTGGCGAGCGACAGCGGCGAGGTACCCCCGGTGTGCGCGGTCTTCGCCTGGGCGAGCGCGTCGAGGTCACCGGCGGCGGCGAAGGCGGCGAACGCCTCGTCCCGCATGCGCTCGATCTCTTCCGGTTTCAGTGCCTCGACCTCGACTGGGTCGTACGACTTGTTCGGTGCCGACATCTCTTCCCGTGCTTCCGATTGGCTGATACTGCGCTTACCGGGGAAGGCCCCGGACCCCCATGGCCCCGATCGACGACTGGAGGACGCAAAGGTGCCAAAGGTCGAGTCTAAGGGCCACAGGATGTGTGGGAGGCCCGTGGGCCGCTCAGACCAGGTAGGCCGGCGCGCTCACGGGCAGGATAAATCGGAACTCCGCGCCGCCGCCGGGGCCGCGGCCGACCGTGATCGTGCCGCCGTGCGCCTCGACGATGCCCTTGACGATGTAGAGGCCCAGGCCCGTACCGCCGCGCTTGCTCCCCCGCCAGAAGCGGGTGAAGACACGGCCCATCGACTCCTCGGGGATGCCGGGGCCTTCGTCGCTCACGGTGACCGCCGTTCCCTTCTCGTCGCTCGCGGGTGCGGGTGCGACTTCAATGGTGACGGTTCCCTCGCCGTGGCGCACCGCGTTTTCCAGCAGGTTGCCGAGCACCTGGTCGACCTTGTCCGGGTCGGCCCAGACCGCGGGCAGCGGCTGGCAGGTGCGGACGAGGAAGCGGTCGGGGTCCTGGCCGGTGGCGGTGAGGGCCTGGACGTGGCGTTCGACGGCGAGGGACAGGTCCACGGGCTGGCGCCGCAGCTCCAGGCGTCCGGAGTCGATCCGGGAGATGTCGAGCAGCTCGGCGATGAGCCGGGTGACGCGGCCGGCGTCGGCGTCGACCGTCTCCAGCATCAGGCGCTTCTGGTCGTCGGTGAACCGCTCCCACTTGGCCAGCAGCGTCGCGGTGAAGCCCTTGACCGAGGTCAGCGGGGAGCGCAGCTCATGGGCGACCGTGGCGATCAGCTCGGCGTGGCTGCGTTCGTTGCGGCGGCGGGCCTCGGTGCCGCGCAGCGAGACCACCACCCGGCGCACCGGCCCGGTCGGGTGCTCGCGCACGTAGCGGGCGGAGACCAGGACCTCCCGGCCACCGGGCAGCAGCAGATTGCGCTCGGGCTGGCCGACCCGGGTGGCGAGGCCGTCGTAGGGGTCGGTCAGGGTCCACCAGCGGCGGCCCTTGAGGTCCTCCAGCGGCAGTACGTGCTCCAGGGCGCGGCCGAGGGCGGCGGCCCGGGGCACCGTGGTGATCCGGGTGGCCGCGGCGTTGAAGCAGATGATCCGGCCGGTCTCGTCGGCGACGGCCAGGCCGTCGGGCAGGTCGTCGGGGTCGATCCCCATGTCGAAGACTCCGGGCTCCGGATTCTCGGCCGCGTCGCCCGCGCCGCCGGCGGGTTCGCAGGCGCGCACGACAGCCGTATGTGTCTCGCGCGGCCTGCTCATGCCGACAGCCATATCCCGTACCCCACCTCTCGAACCGGTGCAGTGGGCCCCCGAGTTCGCCACCCTACTAGTCGTCGGTGACCCGGCGACACCCTGCGATGTCACCGCGGGCGCTGGGCCCTCGCGGAGGCGTACAGGCATACGGCTGCCGCCGTCGCGAGGTTGAGGCTCTCCGCCCTGCCATGGATGGGCACCCGCACCACGGCGTCGGCCAGTGCCCGGGTCTCCTCCGGCAGGCCCCAGGCCTCGTTGCCGAACACCCAGGCGGTCGGCCCGCCCATGGTGCCCGCGTCGAGTTCGTCGTCGAGGTCGTCGTCGCCCGCGCCGTCGGCGGCGAGAATCCGTACCCCCGCCGCCCGCAGTCCCCGCACGGCCTGCTCGACCGGGACACCCACGGCGACCGGCAGATGGAAGAGCGAACCGACCGACGCCCGGACCGACTTGGGGTTGTAGAGGTCCACCGACGCGTCGGTGAGCACGACGGCGTCGGCGCCCGCCGCGTCGGCGCAGCGCAGCACCGTCCCGGCGTTCCCGGGGTCGCGTACGTGGGCGAGGACGGCGACCAGCTTCGGCCGCGCGGCGAGGATCGCGTCGAACGGGGAGTCGAGGAAGCGGCAGACGCCGATCAGGCCCTGCGGGGTGACGGTCTGCGACACATCGGCTAGCACCTCGCTGTCGGCGAGGTGCACCCGGGCGCCGGCCGTGTGGGCCGCGGCGACGATGTCGGCGTACCGCTCGGCCGCCTCGACGGTGGCGAACAGCTCGATCAGGGTCGGCTCGCCGTCGCTGCCGCGGTGCTCGGCGGCCTCGCGCACGGCCTGCGGCCCCTCGGCGATGAACCTGCGCTCCTTGCCGCGGAAGTTGCGCCTGGCCAGCCGCCGGGCGGCGGCGACGCGTGGCGATCGCGGGGAGATCAGTTCGGGGGTGCCCATGGTCGGCGGCGAGCCTCTCTGCATACGGAGGTGGCGGACGTACGGAACGTGTCGTGCAACGCACGGGACCCGCAGACGGCGAGCGCCTGCGGGTCCGGAACGGAAGACAGTGCGGCCTGGATCAGGCGGCCTTCGGGGCGTTGACGTCGCTCGGGAGGGCCTTCTGGGCAACCTCGACGAGGGCGGCGAACGCGTTGCTGTCGTTGACCGCGAGCTCGGCCAGGATCTTGCGGTCCACCTCGATGTTGGCGGCCTTCAGACCCTGGATGAGGCGGTTGTACGTCATGCCGTTCTGGCGGGCAGCGGCGTTGATGCGCTGGATCCACAGCTGACGGAAGTCGCCCTTGCGCTTCTTGCGGTCGTTGTAGTTGTAGACGAGGGAGTGGGTGACCTGCTCCTTCGCCTTGCGGTACAGGCGGGAGCGCTGGCCGCGGTAGCCGCTGGCCTGCTCGAGGATTGCCCGGCGCTTCTTGTGAGCGTTTACTGCCCGCTTGACGCGTGCCACTTTTTAACTCCTTGTAGCGGGGCTGGTGTTCGCGGTGTCGACGCAGCCAGCCCGGAAACGAATTGGTCCCGGTCTCGAATTCACCGCCCGCGGATTCACCGCGGGCCGCGAACTCACTTGCCGAGAAGCTTCTTGATCTTCTTGGCGTCGGACGGAGCCACTACGACCGTGCCGGTCAGCGAGCGGGTCTTCTTGGACGACTTGTGCTCAAGAAGGTGGCGCTTGCCGGCGCGCTCACGGAGCACCTTGCCGGAGCCGGTGATCTTGAAGCGCTTGCTGGCACCGCTGTGCGTCTTGTTCTTCGGCATCGCGCCGTTCTCTCCTCGTCAGTGGCGCCCCTCGCGGTGCGGGCACCGGGCAGCAGGGGCGTCAGATCTTGGTGGGAATTCCGGGGTGACCCGGGGCCGCCTGGATGGCGGCCCCCTGAGGTCAGGCCTCGGAAGGTGTCTCGGCCGGAGCCTCGGGCTGCGCTTCGGCAACCTCGTCCGCGGCCTCGGCGTCGGGGGTGGAACCCTGACGCTCCGCCTTGCGGGCGGCCTGAGCCTCGCGGGCCTCGGCCATGGCTTCGGTCTTCTTCTTGTGCGGGCCCAGAACCATGATCATGTTCCGGCCGTCCTGCTTCGGGTTGGACTCGATGAAGCCGAGTTCCTCCACATCCGAAGCCAGACGCTGGAGCAGTCGGAAGCCCAGCTCGGGGCGGGACTGCTCACGACCACGGAACATGATCGTGATCTTGACCTTGTCGCCCTGCTTGAGGAACCGGACGACGTGACCCTTCTTGGTGTCATAGTCGTGCGGGTCGATCTTCGGCCGGAGCTTCATCTCCTTGATGACCGTGTGCGCCTGGTTCTTGCGCGCCTCACGGGCCTTCATGGCCGACTCGTACTTGAACTTCCCGTAGTCCATGAGCTTGCACACGGGCGGACGGGCGGTCGCCGCCACCTCGACCAGGTCGAGGTCGTACTCCTGTGCGAGTTCCAGGGCCTTGGCAAGCGGAACAATCCCGACCTGCTCGCCGCTGGGACCGACAAGTCGCACCTCGGGAACGCGAATCCGGTCGTTGATGCGGGGCTCGGCGCTGATGGATCCTCCTCGGTAGCACCACGCGGCCGCCTGGCAGACAGCCACGTAACGTCTGTTTCGTTGGACCAACCGCACGAGGGCAAGAAAAATGCCCCGGACGGGACACAGGCGGGGCTCCTGGAACAACCGGAACCACCGCGGTCAACCGCGGGGCGCATCGGGCGGTCCCATCGTCCGTACGGAACGATGGCCACCGCCTGACCGGATGACCCGCCGTCCCGGAGGACAGTCAGGTGGGAGATCGGAGCCTCCACTTGTGGGCCGGGCACATAGCTGCCCAGCCGGTCGTTACACAAGGTTAGCAGCTCCCCCGGGCGGGCGCTAACCGGCTCCCGCCCGCCGCTCCCGCGGACGGGACGGCCCCGGGGTGGGCCTATCGTATGGCCCATGAGTGACGCGACCCCCACCAGTGATTCCCCCGGCTTCGACGACATGACCCGCGACATCGCGGAGGTGCCCGCGGTCGAGGTGATCGTCACGGTCGCGGTCAATCTGATGAGCGCCGCCGCCGTGAAGCTCGGGCTGACCGAGGACGGCGACGAGCACAAGGACCTCGACGAGGCCCGCAAGCTGGTGCACGCACTGGCCGGTCTGCTGGACGGCAGCGCCACCGAGATCAGCTCCTTCCACGCGGCCCCGCTGCGGGACGGCCTGAAGTCGCTGCAGCTCGCGTTCCGCGAGGCGTCGCTCGTACCGGACGAGCCCGGTCAGGGCCCCGGCGAGAAGTACACCGGTCCCGTCTTCGGCTGAGCCCCGCCCTCCTGTTTCTGCGGTCCCGCGAAGACTGCTTTCTGCGGTCCCGCGAAAACTGCCGAGTCCCCTGCCCGTCCGGGCAGGGGACTCTTTGCGTACGGCGCGATCAGCGCGTGAAGAGCGGCTCTCCCGGGGCGGCGGCGTCGGCCGGGAGCAGTGCCAGGTCCAGGCCGCGCACCAGGCGGGCGCGCAGCACCTCGTCGGCCGCCAGCGCGTCCGCGACCCGGCGGGCCGCCTCGGCGGGCTCGGCGCCGGGGACGAGTACCAGGGCGAGGGTGCCGTCGGCCCGGCCCGGTCCGAGGTGGGCCCGGAGCACCGCGGGTTCGGCGGCGACCGCGTTCCGCACCGCCGAGGTGACGGCGGGGTCGTCCAGCGGGTCGGCGCTGGTACGGCCCTCGGCGAGGGCGAGCAGCGCGGAGCCGGTCAGCTCGAACGCGACCGGGCCGGCGAGGTCGAGGACGACCGTGTCCGCCTTCTCGTGCGCGGCCGCCTGCAGCGCCTGGTGCAGGGGTACGGCGACGGGGCGGGCCTGGGGATCCCAGCGGGCCAGTGAGCCGGTCGAGGTGAAGGCGGGCAGGGCCCGGCGGTCCCCGGCCTGGAGGGTGGGGACGGCCATGTCGCTGGTCTTCTCGCGGCGCAGCCCGTTCTCGTCCTCCTCCACCTCGCCCAGCACGGCGACGACCGGGACGAGGAGCCGGGCGCCCCTGAGGGCTTCGAGTACCGGGCCGACGGCCTTGCGGTCCTCGGCCCAGGCGGCAAGTGCCGTCGCCAGTGCCGGGTCGGCCGTGCCGTCGTCGTCGGAGTATCCGGGGTCCGGAATGTTCTTCTGCGCCACGGGGCGAGCCTAGTGCCTGGGCCGTGCCGCCCCGTCGACAGGTCCGTATCGTCCGTACCGGCCGCCGGACCGCCCGGGTCACGGCGACGGAGGGTGAGGAGCGGGAGGTGGATCTCGACGTGGCGCTGACCGCGGCGGTGGAGCCGCTGACGGCCGGTGCGGACGGTGTGCGGGTGTCGGTCGCCGTGCTGGACACCGGCAGCGGGGCGCGGGCGGTCCACGGGGACGGTTCGTTCGACACCGCGAGTGTCGTCAAGGTGGATCTGGTCGCGGCGCTGCTGCTGATCGCCCAGGACGAGGGGCGCGCGCTCACCGCGGTCGAGCACGAGCGGGCCGCCGCCATGATCGAGCGGAGCGACAACGCCCGCACCACCGCGCTGCTGCGGCAGATCGGCGGTCCGGCGGCGCTCGACGCGGCCAATGCCCGCCTGGGCCTGACCGGGACGAAGGCGGCGCACGCCTGGGGGCTGACCCGGACCACGGCGGCGGACCGGCTGACGCTGTTGCGGGCGGTGTTCGGCACGGAGTCGGAGCTGAGCGTGGAGTCCCGCGCGTATCTGCGGGGACTGATGGAGCGGGTCGAGGCCGGTCAGCGGTGGGGGGTGTCGGCGGCGGGCGACGGCTGGGCGCTGAAGAACGGCTGGATGCCACGGACGACGACCGGGCTGTGGGACATCAACAGCATCGGCCGGGTCCGGGCCGACGGGCGCACCTGTCTGGTGGCGGTGCTCTCGGACGGGCAGCCGACGAAGGAGTCCGGGATCGCGCTGGTCGAGGCGGTGGCGAAAGCGGCGGTGGGAGTGCTCGGCAGGGCGCGGTGAGCCGCGGCGGTCAGCCCCGTACGGAGGCCGGGCCGCGGCCCCTGTCGCGCCAGAGCACCACCGCCAGGGCCAGCAGCACCGCTCCGAGACCGCCCGCACCGGCCGCGAGCCAGCCAGCGGGGCTGCTCTCGTGGTGCTCGGGAGCGGGACCGGCGCCGAAGTAGCGCTTCCGGTAGCCGGCCCCGGTGGATTCGGCGCGCAGGCCGGCGGGGCGGAGCGCGGCGCCGGCCTCGATGGCCGCGGCGGGGTCGACGATGCCGTACCCGCGGGCGTCGTCCCGGCCGGACGCCGGGCCGCCGCGGGCCGTGTCCGCGAGGAGCTTCTTGATCTGGGCGGGCGAGAGTCCCGGATGCGCGGCGCGGACCAGGGCGACGGCGCCGGAGACGAACGCGGAGGCGGCGGAGGTGCCCCACTCCACGTAGTACTGCTGGTCGGGTGCGGCGACGACGATGTCGACCCCGGGTGCGCTGACGGTGGCGTACCAGCGGCGGGTGGAGAACGCGGCGTGGGTGCCGTACCGGTCGACGGCGGCGACCGCGATCACGCCGGGGTAGGCGGCGGGGTACGAGATGTGGTCGCCCTTCTCGCCGCCGTTGCCCGCGGAGGCGACGACGACGGCCCCCTTCTTCAGCGCGTACTGGATGGCGGCGTCCTCGCCGGGCTCGGGGTGCGCGGACTTGCTGTCGTCGCCGAGCGAGAGGTTGATGACGTCGGCGCCGTGGTCGGCGGCCCAGCGGATGCCGTCGGCGAGGGCCGTGCCGCGTGACTCCCGGGCCTTGGCGCGGGACGGGTCGGAGGCTTCGAGGATCACCCGGACCGGGAGGATCTTCGCCTCGGGCGCGATGCCGAGCACCCCGTCATCACGTCCCGCTCCATGGCCGTGACCTGCGATGATGCCTGCCATCGCGGTGCCGTGGCGAGCCCAGGAGCGATCGCCGCGGCGGGCGCCGAAGCCGATCATGTCCTTGCCGGGCAGTACTTGGCCGGTCAGATCGGGCAGGTTGCCGTCGACCCCGGTGTCGACGACGGCGACGGTGATGCCCCGGCCCTTGGTGGTCCGCCACGCCTGGTCGGTGTGGAGTGTCTGGAGGCCCCACTGCTGGTCCCGGATGGCGTCGGCGCGGGCCGGTGCCGCGGGCAGGAGCGCGAACGCGGTGGCGGCGCAGACCGCGCCCAGGGCGCGGTGGCGGCGGGTGCGGCGGCTCATTCCGGCTTCTCCGTGAGGTCGGTGACGGTCCTGCGCAGACCGCGCTCGATCCGGTCGGCGATGCCCTTGGCCTCGTTGCCGAGCCCGGCCTGGGCGGCGGCCGTCGTGGCGTTCGCGGCCATGGCCCTGTCGACGGGCTGCGGGTCGGTGACGGTGCGCCCGTCGGCGAAGCCGGACACGGCGGACACGACGACGGGCACATCGGTCAGTACGTGGACGGTCCAGCTGGCGCGCTGCCGGTCGCCGAATCCGGCGGCTGCCGTGCCCTTGACGGGGTAGGTGCG
Organism: Streptomyces sp. NPDC007164; assembly: GCF_040634135.1. Classification (NCBI taxonomy): domain Bacteria; kingdom Bacillati; phylum Actinomycetota; class Actinomycetes; order Kitasatosporales; family Streptomycetaceae; genus Streptomyces; species Streptomyces sp. NPDC007164. Next base: position 79,601 of record NZ_JBEYFB010000006.1, on the reverse strand, counting down.
GGGCATCAGGTCGGTGCGCCGGCCGAGGTGCTGGCCGGTGAAGCGGGTACTCAGCGCCTTCATCGCCGCCTCGTCGCCCTCGGTGAAGATCAGCCCGACCGTGGTGACGCTGCTGGCGGTGGCGTCGGTGTAGGTGGCGCGGAGCATGCGGGCGCAGCCGACCGGGCCGAGGGTCCGGGCCAGCAGCGGGTCCAGGCCGGCCCGGCAGCCGCTGTCCGGGGCGACGGCGATCCGGGTCCAGACCCGGTCGGCGCCGCCGGGGCCCGCTCCGTCGCCGGTCAGGGTGCGGGGGAAGAGGGTGTCCACGGGGACGCTGTGCCAGGCGGAGCGTCCCACGGTGTAGGTGCTGTGGGCGACGGCGTCGGCCGAGGAGTCGCTGGTGAGCCAGGCGCCGGTGGCCGCGCCTCCGATCAGTCCGAGCCCGAGCACGACACAGGCCGCGGCGGTCGCGGTCCTGGCGGGGTGCCGGGTCCGGATCGGGCGCAGCCGGGTGGTGGTCTCGGCGGGCGTCTCGGGGCGGGGCAGGACGTACGGCGGGAACTGCTGGTGCGGCTGCTGGTGCTGGTTCGGCTGCTGGTGCTGCTGCTGGTGTGCGTACGGGAAGGCGGGCGCCGGTCCGGCCGGCGGCGGGGCGGCTCCGGGGCGCGGGGTGAGGTCCACGGCGCCGACGGGCCGCCGACGGGTCACGGCGGGCGGCTGCTCGGGGCGCGGCGGAGCGGTGGGCGCAGGCGTGGTGGCGACCGGCGGAGCCGCGGGCGCGGGCGCGTCGGGGGTGGGGGCCGGGGGTACCGGTCGCAGGCGGGCCGTGGTCTCCACCGGCGGGACGGTCGCCGCGGACGGTGGTGTGCTCCGGCTCGTCGGAACGGGTGCGCCCGCCGGAGTCGTAGCAGCCGCCGCGGGGTCCTGCGCCGGAGACGCCGGGGGCGCCGGGGGCGTTGATGGCGGGGTCTCGGGGTGGGGCGGGACAGGAGCGCGCTGCGCCTCGGTACTCATCCGCCCCCCTGGTCCCGTTCCGTACCGTGCGCGGATCGACGTAACAGGCAGGCCCGTTGGTTGCCGCGTGCCGTCACTCTACGGGGTGCAAAGGCCCCGGCGGGAGCGGGCGGCTTCCCGTCCCGGACGTTCTGCGCAGATCATCCCCCTACCCAGCGGTACGGACGTCTGGCAAGCTGCGGCCATGACTGCCCGTGCCGCTGACCGGACCCGTTACAACCGGGCCACCGCCCATCTGGACGTCCCGATCGCCGTCGTCGATCTCGACGCGTTCGACGCCAATGCCGACGACCTCGTCCGCCGGGCGGCCGGGAAGCCGATCCGGGTGGCGAGCAAGTCGGTGCGCTGCCGGGCCCTGCTGGAACGGGTGCTCGCGCGGCCCGGGTTCGCCGGGATCATGTCGTTCACGCTGGCGGAGTCGCTGTGGCTGGCGCGGGCCGGGTTCGAGGATGTGCTGCTGGCCTATCCGACGGCCGACCGGGCCGCCCTCGCCGAGCTGGCCGCCGATCCGAAGCTGGCCGCCGCGGTGACAGTGATGGTCGACGACCACGCGCAGCTGGAGCTGATCGACGCGGCGCGGGCGGGTGGCGGCGAGGAGATCCGGGTTTGTCTGGAACTGGACACCTCGCTCCGGCTGCTCGGCGGCCGGGTCAGGGTCGGTGCCCTGCGCTCCCCGCTCCGCTCCCCCGCCCAACTGGCGGAGCTGGCACGCTCGGTGGCACGGCGGCCGGGGTTCCGGCTGGTGGGCCTGATGGCGTACGAGGGTCATATCGCCGGGGTCGGGGATTCTGTCCTGGGCAGGCCGCTGCGTTCCCGGGCGGTCCGGCTGATGCAGGCCGCGGGCCGCCGGGAGCTGGCCGTCCGGCGGGCCGAAGTGGTGCGTGCGGTACGGGCGGTGGCGCCGGACCTGGAGTTCGTGAACGGCGGCGGCACGGGCAGTGTGCAGCACACTGCGGCGGAGCGCGCGGTGACCGAGATCGCGGCCGGGTCGGGGCTCTACGTACCGAGGCTGTTCGACAACTACACATCGTTCACGGCCCGTCCGGCGGCGCTGTTCGCCCATCCGGTGGTTCGCCGGCCCGGTGTGGGGGTGGTGACGGTTCTCGGTGGCGGCTATCCGGCGTCCGGTCCGGCGGGCCCGGACCGGCTGCCCGTCCCGTATCTGCCGGAGGGGCTGCGCTACGACCCGCAGGAGGGGCCCGGCGAGGTGCAGACCCCGCTGCTCGGCGCCCCGGCCGACGATCTGCTGATCGGTGACAAGGTGTGGTTCCGGCACGCGAAGGCCGGTGAACTGTGCGAGCGCTTCGACGAGTTGCAGCTGATCGAGGGCGACCGGATCACCGCGACGGTGCCGACGTACCGGGGCGAGGGCCGTACGTTCCTCTGAGCCGGACGGCCCGTGTCAGGGCGCGATCGAGCTGCCCGCGCCGCCACTCGTCGCACTGTCGCCGATCGGCCGGATCGCCTTGGTGATGGTGTCCATGAGCGAGAGCGGCGGCCCGTCGGGGCCCGCGTCGAAGGCGTAGCGCACGATGATCAGCGACTCGCTGCCGGTCGGGGACGGGAAGACGAGCGACTGCACGTAACCGCCGGGCCCCTTGGCCGTGTCGACCCGCCAGCGCACCTGGTAGCCGGCCCGTCCGGCGACGCTCACGGACGCGGAGTCGAGCATCTTGTGGGACATGATGCCGCCGTGGATCCGGTTGCCGACGATGTTCTTCTCGTAGGCGCCGTCGGCGGCGGTGGCGATGTCCTGCTCGGCGAGTTCCTCGGCCGAGGTGATGTCGGTGGCGCTCGCGGTGCGGCTGGTCACGGTGGCGTGGTAGCAGAAGTCGGAGGAGCTGCCGGGGCATGCGTAGGAGTTGACGGTGCGCATGGTGAGCACCGGTTCGACGGTCCGGTCGGGCTTCTCCCAGCCGTCGGGGATCGGCAGGGTGATGCCGTTGAGCTGGTCGACGAGGACCTTCGGGTCGTCCTCGGCCGGTGAGCCGGTGGGCGACGGGGTGTCCGTCACGGTGGTGGTGGGCGTCACGGAGCCGCCCGGTCCGGCCTCGGGCCGCTTGCCGTCGTCGTCCCCGCCGAGCAGGACGGCTCCGGTGACGGCGGCGCCGACGACGATCAGCCCGGCCACGGCGAGCGCGACGATCCGGGCGGTGCCCCGGCCGGCCGGGGCGCCGCCGTTGCCGGGTGCGGTGGCGGCCGGCCCGGGGAGGCGGAAGTCCTGGGGTGCGGCGACGACCGGTTCCGGCGGGCCGAACGCCTGGGGCGCGGCGGCCGGGCGGGTGTGCGCGGTCCACGCCGTGCCGTCCCACCAGCGGTCGGTGCCCGGTGTCGCGGCGTCCGGATACCAGCCGGGTGGTGTCACGTTGCTCATCCCCACACTCTAGGGTTCGGCCACCGGCACCGACCGGCCGATTGTCCGACTGTCCGATTCATCCGCGTGCGGTGACCGGTACGTCCGGGGACGCCCCGCACCGGGCCGGACGGAGGACTTAAGGTGACCTTAAGGTGCGAGGATCAACCATTGACGGCCGGCCGTGGACGGTCGGCCGTCGGCCTGGAAGGGGAACGGGGCGTGGCCGGGGAAAGCGAGTTCATCGACCGCCTGATGCCCGTACTGCGGCCCGTCCGGGCGGGGAACGGCTTCGAGGAGGCGCTGGAGCAGATCCTCCAGGTGATCAGGCTCGGGCTGGTGCCGGGCGGCGGGCGGTTGCCGGCCGAGCGCGATCTCGCCGAGCTGCTGGGGATCAGCCGGGTCACCCTGCGCGAGGTGCTGAAGGTCCTCCAGGACCAGGGCCTGGTGGAGAGCAGGCGCGGCCGGTACGGCGGCACGTTCGTGCTGCGGCGCACCGGCAGCCCCGGCGAGGACGAGCTGCGCCGCAGGATCGCCTCCGTCGACATCGAGGATGTGCTGCGCTTCCGCGAGGTGCTGGAGGCCGGGGCGGCCGAGCTGTGCGCGGCGCGGGGGCTCGACGACGAGGGCGCGGGCCGGCTGCGTACCGCCCTGGCGGCGACTCACGAGGCGCCTCTGACGGACTACCGCAGGCGCGACACCCTGCTCCATCTGACCCTGGCCGAGCTCTCCGGGTCCGCGTCGCTGACCACGCAGTACGCGGCCGTCCGGGCCACCCTCAACGACCTGCTGGACTGCATACCGCTGCTGGTGCGGAACCTTGAGCATTCGCAGCACCAGCACACCAGCCTCGTCGAGGCGGTCCTCGACGGGGACGGGGAGGCCGCGCGCGCGGTCATGCGCGAGCACTGCGCGGGCACGGCCGCGCTGTTGCGCGGGTTCCTGACCTGAGTCCGGCCGCTGCGGTGCGGTGCGGTGGAGGGACGCAAGAGGTCTCGTCCCTGCCCGGGAGGGACGCAAAGGTCTCGTCCGTCACCATTGCCCGCGGCTGTCCCGGCATCGGCCGTGGCAGCCGTCTCAGCGTGCGGCGTTCCCGGGGTGGGCGGTGAAGACGGCCTCGAGGTCGGGGCCGCGCAGATCACATGCATCCGCGCGTTCTTCGCCGCGACCCCGGGCGCCCGCCATCGTATGCGCGGCCGGTCAGCCGTCCCGTGCGGTCAGTGACAGCAGGTCGCGGGCCGGTCCCGTCGGGCGGTGGCCCGCGGGCCAGACCGCGCGCAGCTGGCGTCGCAGGCGTACTTGGGCGACCGGGACCTTGACCAGGCGCCGCGAGGACAGCTCCTCGCCGAGCGCCAGTTCGCTCAGGACGCACGGCCCGGCGCCGCTCTCCGCCGCTCCCTTCACCGCGGTCGTGGAGGAGAGTTCGAGCAGCGGCTGGGCCAGGCCGCCGTGCACGGCGAGGGCCGCGTCCAGGACCTGGCGGGTGCCGGAGCCGTGCTCCCGCAGGATCAGCGGGGTCGCGGCCAGTTCCTGCGGGGTGAGGGGGGTCATCCGGCGGGCCCAGGCGTGGGACGGGGCGACCACGACGACGAGGCGGTCATGGGCGATGACCGTGCCGTCGAGCCCCTCCGGTACAGACAGGCCCTCCACGAACCCGAGGTCGGCCTCGCCGACCAGCAGCCGGCCCGCCACCGCCGCCGAGTTCCCGGCCAGCAGCGAGACCGCTGTGTCCGGCCGTTCGGCGCGCAGCGCTATCAGCCAGCCGGGCAGCAGGTATTCGGCGATGGTCATGGAGGCGGCGACCCGCAGCCTGGAGTCCCGCCGGTCGCGCAGTGCCTGTGCGCCGGCGTCGAAGGCCTCGGCCGCCTCGATGATCCTGCGCGCCCAGTCGGTGACCAGGGCGCCCGCGTCGGTGAGCCGGGAGCCGCGCGGTGACCGGTCCAGCAGGGCCACGCCGAGCTGCCGTTCCATGGAGCGGATCCGGCTGCTGGCGGCGGGCTGGGTGACACCGACGTCGCGGGCGGCGCGCCCCAGGCTGCCGTGCCGGGCGACGGCGAGCAGGAGTTCCAGCGCTCCGAGGTCGGGGATCCGGTGGGAGAGAGGGACATGTGCTTCGCCGGCCATAAAGCCACCTTATGACCTCATAGACGCGGACTCCCTGGCGGGGCCCGGCCCTCGCCGGGAAAATCGTGGCATGGCCATCTTTCCGCAGACGCAGCAGACGCAGCAGTCGAATCAGCCGCGGCAGCCCTCGACCTCGATTCCGGCCGCCGAGCGGCTTCCTGCCCTGCGGTACCTCGGCCCCAACTGGTACGCGGCCGTGATGGGGACCTCGATCGTCGCGAGCGCGGGAGTCGCGCTGCCCGTGCACGTGCCGGGGCTGCGGGCCGCCTGCACGGTGGTGTGGGTGCTGGCGGCGGTCGCGCTCGCCGCGGTGCTCGCGGCCCGGACCGGGCACTGGATCGCCCACCGCGACCAGGCCCGCAGCCATCTGCTCGACCCGGCCGTCGCCCCGTTCTACGGCTGTCTGTCGATGGCCCTGCTGGCGGTCGGCGGTGCGTCGATGGTGGTCGGCCAGGACGTGATCGGGCATCGGGCGGCGCTCGCCCTGGACGTGGTGCTGTACACGGCGGGCACGCTGATCGGGCTGGCCGCCGCGGTCGCCGTCCCGTATCTGATGGTCGTACGCCACCGGATCGAGCCCGGCACCGCGTCGCCGGTGTGGCTGCTGCCGGTGGTGGCGCCGATGGTCTCCGCGGCTCTGGGCCCGCTGCTGGTGCCGGAGCTGCCGGCCGGGCAGTGGCGGGAGGCGATGCTGCTGGCCTGCTACGCGATGTTCGGTCTGAGTCTGCTGGCCACGCTGGTGATGCTGCCGCTGATCTTCGCCCGGCTCGTCCACCAGGGGCCGCTGCCGCTCGCGCTGACTCCCACGCTGTTCCTGGTCCTCGGCCCGCTCGGCCAGTCGACGACCGCGGTCAACCAGCTCGCCGATGTGGCGCAGGGTGCGATCGGGGCGCCGTACGTCTCGGGGCTCAAGGTGTTCGCCGTGCTGTACGGGGTGCCGGTGATGGGGTTCGCGCTGCTGTGGCTGGCCCTGGCCGTCGCGCTGGTGGTGCGGGCCGCGCGCAACGGCATGACCTTCGGCATGACGTGGTGGGGCTTCACCTTCCCCGTCGGTACGTGTGTCACGGGCGCCGCCGGACTGGCCCGGCACACCGGGCTCACCGCGTACACCTGGCTGGCCGTCGCGCTGTACGTCCTGCTGGTGGCGGCCTGGGCGGTGGCCGGGGTGCGGACGCTGCGCGGGCTGTTCAGCGGAGTGCTGCTCGCAGCGCCGCAGGCGCCCGCACCAGTGACGGCCCGTACCACGTGAGGTACCGCCCGTCGACGAGTGCGGCGGGCAGTGCGGGGAAGGCCTCGGGCCCGTCGTCCGGGGTGAAGCGGTACGGCTCGTCGGGCAGGACGACCAGGTCGGCGCCCGCCGCTTCGAGGGCGTCGAGCGGGATACGGGGATAGCGCTCGGCGTGGTCCGCGTAGACGTTCTCGACGCCGAGCCGGGCCAGCAGGTCCCCGGCGAAGGTGTCGCGGCCCAGCACCATCCAGGGCCTGCGCCAGACCGGCACGATCGCGCGGCGCGGCGCACGGGGCGGCGGCAGCGCGGCCCAGGCAGCCTCGGCCTCGTCCAGCCAGCGCGGCCTGGCCAGCCCGCAGGCGGTGACCAGGAGCCCGTCCAGCTCCTCGAAGGCCTGGTCGAGGGTGCGGATCCTTGTGACGAGCACCTCGGTCCCGGCGGCCCGGAGCGCCGCGAGGTCGGGCTCGCGGTTCTCCTCCTAGTTGGCGACGACCAGATCGGGCCGGAGCGCGAGAATGGCCGGAACATCGGGGTTCTTGGTACCGCCGATCCGGGTCGCGGCCAGCCCGGCCGGGTGGGTGCACCAGTCGGTGGCGCCGACCAGCAGGCCGGGCGCGGTGACGGCGACGGCCTCGGTGAGCGAGGGAACCAGGGAGACGACGCGCACGGCGGACCCCTCTCAGCGGCGCGGGTCGTAGGTGGCGTCGATGTGTTCGGCGACCGCGACGACCAGCAGCCGTGTGCCGGACACGGTGGCCCGCCAGCGGTGCCGCACGCCGCCGGACAGGAAGAGGGTGTCGCCCTGCTCCAGCCGGTACGCCTGCCCCTCAGCCTCCACCTCGGCGGCGCCCTGTGCCACGTACATCACCTCGTCGTTGCGGTGCTGGAACTCGCGCCCGAGGTCGAGTTCCCCGGTGAACTCCAGGGCGCTGAGCTGATGGCGGCCCCGCACCACCCGGCGTACGCCGTCGCCCTCGCCGGCCCGCACGACATCGACGGCGCGCGCCGAGTCCGCGGCGGCGCGCAGCCGTGCCGTGGTGGTCTCCAGGGCTTCGGCGACCCGGTCCAGCGACCGGGCGCTGGGCCTGGCCCGCTCGTTCTCGATCTGGCTGAGGAACGGCACGGACAGACCACTGCGGCCGGCGACCGCGGCCAGCGTGAGCCCCAGGGTTCTGCGCCTTCGGCGGACCGCGGCGCCCACGCGCAGTGCTTCCTTCTCGTCCATGTCCGGCTCCCTCCCGACTCGTCATCCTTCCGGCTGCCAGCACATTACGCATTCGGTTGCGCAAGGTCGGCCGGATGACGAACGTCCGAAAACCCCGAAAGGGCGGGCCCGCCGTCGGCGGTGCCCACCCTTTCCGGTGCTTCTGGACCTGCGGGAAGCCCTACTGCGGAGCCATCTTGTCCACGATGCCCGGATTCATCTTCATCCAGGCCTTCACCGCTTCTTCCTCATGGCCCGCACCGCGCTTCTGGATCTGGTTCTCCAGGCCGGCGAGCTGGTCCTCGCTCAGCTTGAAGTCCTTGAACCACTTCGTCAGCTGCGGGTAGGTCTTCGGGAAGTCCTTGGACGCGATGGTGTGCAGCCGGTCACCGTTGCCGAAGGCCTTCTCGGGGTCCGTCAGCTTGGTCATGCCGTACTCGCTGTACGCCCAGTGCGGAGTCCAGAGCAGCACCGCGACGGGCTCCTTCTTGGCGTACGCGCGCTTCAGCTCGGCCAGCATGCCGGGCGTCGAGGAGTCGACGACCTTGTACTCCTTGTCCAGGCCGTACGTCGGCAGCACGTTCTTCTTGAGGTTCTCCATCGTGGCGGTGCCGGGCTCGATGCCGATGATCCGGCCCTTGAACTGCGAGCCCTTGCCCTTCAGGTCGGCGAGGGACTTGACGTCCTTCACGTAGGAGGGGACCGCGACCTCGATGGACGTCGGGCCGTACCAGGAGCCGAGGTCGCTCAGCTGGGAGCCGTACTTCTCCCAGTAGTTCTTCTGGGTGTACGGCAGCCAGCCGTCGAACTGCACGTCGATCTGGCCGCGCGACATCGCGGTGTACATCGGACCGACCTCGAACTGCTTGAGGTTGATCTTGTAGCCGCGCTCCTCCAGGACCGCCTTCCACAGGTACGTGGCGGCGATGTCCTCCTCCCAGGGGAACCAGGCCATCTCGACGGCGCGCTCGCGCTCGTCCTTGCCGTTCGTGCCCTTGGCCTTGGCGGCCCCGGTGACCGGGCCCCACTTGTCGGCGACGCCCGGGTTGGCCTTCAGCCAGGTGCGGACCGCCTCCTGCTCCTTGCCGGAGCCGGACTTCTGGATCTGCGCCTCAAGACTGGTGAGCTGGTCCTCGGTCATCTTGAAGTTCTTGAGCCAGTTGCCGACCTCGGGGTTGTCGGCGGAGAAGCCCTTGCGGGCCAGGGTGTGGATGCCGTCGCCCTTGCCCCAGAGGTTCTTGGGGTCCTTGAGCTTGGTGAGCTCGAACTGGTTGTACGCCCAGTGCGGCGACCAGAGCGGAACGACGATCGGTTCCTTCTTGGCATACGAGCGCTTCAGCTCGGCCAGCATCGAGGGCGTGGAGCCGTCGACGACCTTGTACTCCTTGTCCAGGCCGTAGCCCGGCAGGATCTTGTCCTTGAGCAGGCCCGTCTCACCGGCGCTCGGCTCGATGCCGACGATCCGGCCCTTGAACTGCGAGCCCTTGCCCTTGAGGTCGTCCAGCGACTGGACGTCCTTCATGTACGAGGGAACGGCCAGCTCCAGCGAGGTGGGGCCGTACCAGGAGCCCATGTCCTCAAGGTTGTCCTTGTACTTCTTCCAGTAGCTGGCGTGGGTGACCGGGAGCCAGGAGTCGGTCTCGAAGTCGATCTGGCCGTTGGCCATGCCGGTGTAGAGCGCGCCGGCCTCGTACTGCTTGACGTCGACCTCGAAGCCGCGCCGTTCCAGCATCTCCTTCCAGAGGAAGGTGGAGGCGATGCCCTCGTCCCACGGGATGTAACCCATGCTGATCTTCTTGCCCGCGCCGATGTCCGAACCGTCGGCGGTGTTCTTCTTCCCGTCCGAGCCGGAGGAGCCGAAGATGCCCAGGGCGCCCGCGACGAGCGCGAGGACGACCACACCGGAGACCGCGACCACGGGCTGCGGACGGTGGTTCCAGATCTTCAGGCCGCCGGCCATCGACTGTGCCTTGGCGAGCGCGCGGCGGGCGAGCGGGGAGACCTCGCGGCCGAGGGCGCCGGTCATCCGGTCCAGGTACATCGCCACGATGACGATGGAGATGCCCGCCTCGAAGCCGAGGCCGACGTCCACGTTGCCGATGGCGCGGTAGACGGCGCCACCGAGGCCGCCGCCGCCGACCATGCCGGCGATGACCACCATGGACAGGCCCAGCATGATGACCTGGTTGATGCCCGCCATGATCGTGGGCAGCGCCAGCGGCAGCTGGACCCGGAGCAGGGTGTTGCGCCTGGTGGTGCCGAAGGCCTCGGCCGCCTCGACGAGCTCGCTGTCGACCTGGCGGATGCCCAGTTCGGTCATCCGGACGCCCGGAGGCAGCGAGAAGATGATGGTGGCGATGATGCCGGGCACCACGCCGACGCCGAAGAAGATGACGCCGGGGATCAGATAGACCATGGCGGGCATGGTCTGCATGAAGTCCAGGACCGGCCGGGTCACCGCGCTGACGGTCTTCGAGCGGGACGCCCAAATGCCCAGCGGTACGGCCAGCACCAGCGCGATGATGGTCGCGACGAGCACCAGGGTGAGGGTGTCCATCGCCTCGTCCCACAGCTCGACGGAGTCGATGACGGCGAAGCCCACGAAGGCGAGCACACCGGCGAGCAGACCGCGCAGCCACCAGGCGATGACCGCGACGATGCCCGCGAAGAGCAGCGGGGCGGGGGCGGAGAGAACGGCGGCTATGCCGTCGAACATGTTGCTGACTATGGAGCTGATCGCGTCGAACAGCCAGGCCAGGTGGGTCTGGAGCCAGTCGACGGCGGAGTCGACCCAGTCACCGAGAGGGAGCCTAAACACTGGCCACCTTCTTCGTGACGCTCGTGCCGGTCCGGACGTCCTTCGGGGCCTCGGCGGGGGTCATCGGCTCACCGAGGACGGCGAGCAGCCGGGCGCGCGGGACGACACCGACGAGCTTGCCCCCGGCGTCGGTCACGGCGACCGCGACCCCGCTCTGCGAGCAGGGCGTGAACAGCTCGATGATCGGCGTGGACTCGGTGACGGTGGCCGGGGCGGCCGCGAGCACGTCGGCGGCGGTGCGCAGCTCCTTGCCGTCGTCCGTGCTGGTGCCCATGACGGTGTGCGGCTCGGCCATGATGGCGCCCGCGGTCAGCACCCGGGTCCGGTCGACGTCCTGGGTGAAGGAGGCGACGTAGTCGTTGGCCGGGGTGACGAGGATGTCCTCGGCGGTGCCGAGCTGGACGATCTTCCCGTCGCGCATCACGGCGATGCGGTCGCCGAGGCGCATGGCCTCGTTGAGGTCGTGGGTGATGAAGACGATGGTCTTCTTCAGCCGCTTCTGCAGTTCGAGCAGCTGGTCCTGCATGTCGCGGCGGATCAGCGGGTCGAGCGCGCTGAAGGACTCGTCCATCAGCAGCAGGTCGGCGTCGGTGGCCAGGGCACGGGCCAGGCCGACACGCTGCTGCATGCCGCCGGACAGCTCGTCGGGCCAGGACTTCTCCCAGCCGGCGAGACCGGTCAGCTCCAGCGCCTCGGCGGCGCGCTTCTCGCGCTCGGCACGCGGTACGCCCTGTACTTCCAGGCCGTACGCGGCGTTCTCCAGCACACTGCGGTGGGGGAAGAGCGCGAAGTGCTGGAACACCATGCTGATCTTGGTGGAGCGGACGTGGCGCAGCTCGGCGGGGCTCAGGGCGGTCAGGTCCTGGCCGTCGAAGAGCACGCGTCCGGCGGTGGGCTCCAGAAGTCCGTTGAGCATGCGCAGCAACGTGGACTTGCCGGACCCGGACAGACCCATCACGACGAAGATCTGTCCCGGTTCGACGGTGAACGAGGCGTCGATCACCGCTGCGGTCGTTCCGTCGGCGCGCAGCTCGTCGCGGTCGGCGCCGCCTTCGAGCTTCTGCACGGCTTGATCGGGTCGTCTGCCGAACACTTTGTACAAGCGTTCAGCTTGCAGCCTTGACACATACACCTCGCGGGTTGAACCGAAAAACGGTCTGCCACCCCCTCCGGCAGACCGTGGAGCGGCGCGGATTCTGCCCGCATGGCACGTGCACTGGTTGAAACCGGTACGTGATCCGCTCCGGCAGCGCGCCTGCCCCCACTTACACAACCCAAACACAAGAGTGATCCAGGTCACATCTTCGCGACGGCCGGTGTTGTCCGTCCCTTCACCCCGGGGCCATGTGCGTACGGCGTCCTGGGCGGCCGGTGTCAGTGGGGTGCGGCATCATCGGGGTGTGACGCGACGCCTGATGCTCCTCGACACCGCCTCCCTCTACTACCGCGCCTACTTCGGGGTCCCCGACTCGGTGCGCGCCCCGGACGGGACACCGGTCAACGCCGTGCGCGGGCTGCTCGACTTCATCGGGCGCCTGGTGCAGGACCACCGTCCGGACGACCTGGTCGCCTGCATGGACGCGGACTGGCGGCCGCACTGGCGGGTCGAGCTGATCCCGTCGTACAAGGCGCACCGGGTCGCGGTGGAGACCTCCGAGGGGCTGCCCGACGAGGAGGAGACCCCGGACACCCTGGCCCCGCAGGTGCCGGTCATCGAGGAGGTGCTCGATGCGCTCGGGATCGCCCGGGTCGGCGTCGCCGGCTACGAGGCGGACGATGTGATCGGCACGCTCGCCGGCCTGGCCACCGGCCCCGTCGACATCGTCACCGGCGACCGGGACCTCTACCAGCTGGTCGACGACGCACGCGGGGTGCGGGTGCTCTACCCGCTGAAGGGCGTCGGCTCGCTCCAGCTGACGGACGAGGCGTGGCTGCGGGAGAAGTACGGGGTGGACGGCCCCGGCTACGTCGACCTGGCCCTGCTGCGCGGCGACCCGAGCGACGGGCTGCCGGGCGTCCCCGGCATCGGCGAGAAGACCGCGGCGAAGCTGCTGGACGCCTTCGGCGATCTGGCCGGGATCATGGCCGCCGTCGACGACCCGAAGTCCCGGCTGACGCCGTCGCAGCGCAAGCGGCTCGACGAGGCCCGGGGCTACGTGGCCGTCGCACCGAAGGTGGTCCGGGTCGCCGGTGACGTGCCGCTGCCGGAATTCGACCCCGCGCTGCCCGCCGGGCCGCGTGATCCCGCCGCCCTCGATGCCCTCGCCAAGCGGTGGGGGCTGGGCGGAGCGGTGCAGCGTCTGCTCTCCACTCTGCACGGCTGAGGTGTTAGCTTAGGTAAGCCTAAGCAATCGAAGCAGGGAGAACCTCGTGGCAGAACGACCGGCGCGGCAGGCACCCCAGGCGCAGGGGGCCGAGGTGCTGCGCACCGAGCGGATCACCCCGCACATGGTGCGCGTGGTGCTCGGCGGTGAGGGCCTCGCCGGCTTCGAACTCGCCGGTTTCACCGACCACTACGTCAAGCTCTGTTTCGCCCCCGAGGGCGCCGACTACGCGCACCCCTTCGACATGGCCCGCATCCGCGAGGAGCAGCCGCGCGAGCTGTGGCCCACGACCCGTACGTACACGGTGCGTTCCTGGGATCCGGCCACCCGTGAGCTGGCGATCGACTTCGTGGTCCACGGCGACGAGGGCCTCGCCGGGCCCTGGGCGCTGCGGGCGGCCCCGGGCGACCAGGTGACCTTCCTGGGACCGGGCGGCGGCTACGGCCCGGACGCCTCGGCGGACTGGCACCTTCTGGTCGGCGACGAGAGCGCGCTGCCGGCCGTCGCGGCGGCCCTGGAGCAGATGCCGGCGGGTGCGGTGGTGCACGCGTTCGTCGAGGTGACGGACGCTGCGGAGGAGCAGAAGCTCGTGACGCCGGACGGCGTCGGGGTGACCTGGCTGCACCGCGGGGAGCGTCCGGTCGGCGAGGCGCTGACCGCCGCCGTGAAGGCGCTGGAGTTCCCCGCGGGCGAGGTCCAGGCGTTCGTCCACGGCGAGGCGGGCTTCGTGAAGGAGATCCGCCGCCATCTGCGCCTGGACCGCGGGATACCGCTCCCCCAGCTGTCGATCTCGGGCTACTGGCGGCTCGGCCAGAACGACGACGCCTGGCGCTCGGTCAAGCGCGAGTGGAACGCACAGGTGGAGCGCGAGCAGGAGAACGCCGCGTAACACCGGATGTAACACCGGATCGGACAGGTACGCCCCGGCCCCCGGCCGGGGCGTACCTGTGTCCGGGCCACCTCCTCACCCAGCGACGCCCGGCACCTCCACGGCCTCGCCGCTCGCACCGTCCGCGCCGCCCCTGCCGTCTGCGGCCCTCTTGCGGCTCGCGTCGCTCTTGCGGCCCTCGTCACTCGCGCCGCCCTCGCCGCCCGGACCGATCAACCCGCCCGGACCGCCGTCGTACGCACGCGCGGACGCGTCCGCCTGCGCGAGCCGTCGCAGCGCGCCGAACATCGCCTCCCCCAGCACCGTGCCCACGACCACGCTCTCCACCAGGTCCTCGCGCGCCACCCGCCGCCCCACGTAGTCGAGGTCGACCCGCGCGACCGCCTCGGCGGAGGCCGCGTAGTCGTCGAGCAGTTCGACGAAGCCGCCGTGCCCGGCCCGCCGCAGCGCCACGATCACCTCGGCCAGGGACTCACCGGCCGGCCCGTCCGCCCCGGCCCGCCAGCCCCGCCGCTCCAGCAGCTCCGCCACCTCGTCCCGGGCGTCCTCCAACTCGGGCCCCGATTCGCCCCCTCGCGGTGGGGTGAGGCGTTTCGCCGCGATGCCCAGCACCTTGTGCACCGGCTGCTCCGGGTCCTCGACCGCCCGCAGCACATCGCCGATGGCGGCCAGCGGGAGCCCGCCGACGTCCAGCAGCGCGCGGATCAACCGCAGCCTGCGCTCATGACCGGAGTCGTAACTCGCCTGGTTCGGGCTGGTCAACCGCCCTGCCGGCAGCAGCCCTTCACGTACATAGAACTTGATCGTCGGTACCGGGACCCCGGACCTGCTGCTCAACTCGCCGATGCGCACCGAGTGTTCTTCCTTCCGCGCTTGCCAATCCCCCGACCCATCATAGATAGTTCCACTATCGGATAGCGGAAAGCGCCACTATCCATAATTTCTGAGGGGTCCTCATGTCTTCCTGGCGTTCCTGGCATCGCCCGTTAGTTCTCTTCGCCGGGGCGATGGCCGTGATGACGGTCGTCTCGGCCGGGGGCCTGATATTCGACGACCGGGTCCTCGCGGGCGCGGCGATATGGTTCAAACCGTTCAAGTTCGCGGCCTCGTTCGTCGTGTACGCGCTCGCCCTGGCCTGGATGCTGACGCTGGTCACCCGGGGCCGGCGGCTCGGCTGGTGGGCCGGGACACTGGTCGCGCTGTCCAGCCTCACCGAAATGGCGATCATCACCGGCCAGGTGATCCGCGGGAAGCGGAGCCATTTCAACCACGCCACCCCGTTCGACGAGACGCTGTTCAGCGCGATGGCCGTCACCGTCGTCATCCTGTGGACCAGCACGCTGGTCATCGCGATCCTGCTGATGCGCGCCCGGATCGCCGACCGCGCCTCCGCCTGGGCGATCCGCTCGGGCGTACTGCTCGCCCTGGTGGGCGCCGGATTCGGTTTCCTCATGACCCAGCCCACCCCCGAGCAGCGGGCGGCCGGGAACCTGGACACCGCCGATGTGATCGGCGCGCACTCGGTGGGCGTACCGGACGGCGGCCCGTCGATGCCGCTCACCGGCTGGTCCACCACCGGCGGCGATCTGCGCATACCGCACTTCATCGGGATGCACGCCCTCCAGTTGCTGCCGCTCTTCCTGATCGCACTGGTCTCCCTGGCCCCGCGCTTCCCCTGGCTGCGCGACGCGCGGACCCGGCTGCGGCTGGTGCTGGTGGCCTCGGGGACGTACGCGGCGGTCGTCGCGCTGGTCACCTGGCAGGCGCTGCGCGGCCAGCCGCTGATCCACCCGGACGGTGCGACGCTGGGTGCCGCCGCGCTGATCGTGGTCGCGGGCACCGTCGGCGCGCTGGGGGCACTGAGGCCGGCCCCCGCTGGGCAGCGAACAGGCACAGACCCCGAATCCGCTTCCGCCCAGAAGGAGTTCGTGTCATGACCGGTACGCTCTTCCAGCTCTCGTTCTACCTCGCGGCCCCGTTCTGGCTGCTCATGATCCTGGCGCCCGGCTGGCGCCCCACGGCACGGATCGCCGCCTCGCCGCTCACCGTTCTGCCGGTGCTGGTGGTCTATCTGATGATGGCCGTGCCCGTCTTTCCGGAGCTGTGGGACGCGGTGCGCAGCCCCGACATCGACACCTTCCGCGATCTGATGGCGCTGGCGAACGGGGCCGGGGCGATCTGGGCGCAGGTGATCGCCTGGGATCTGCTGCTGGGCCAGTGGATGTATCTGGAGGGGCGGAGGCTGGGGATCTCTCCGCTGGTGATGGGCCCGCTGCTGGTGCTGACGATCCTGCTGTCGCCGTTCGGGCTGCTGATCTTCCTCGTGCTGCGGGCGGTCCGGAAGCCGAGGACCCGGCCCGGGAGCGCGGTCCCGGACCGGGTCGGCCGTGCGACGCCGTAGCGCCGTACGTCAGACGGACTTCTGGTACGAGCGGAACGTACGGGTCGACAGCCCGACCGCGATCACCGCGAGCACCAGGAGGGCTCCCCCGCGGCTGAGCACCAGCCACCGGTCCGGGTCCGCGGACAGTGCCGAACGGCCCGCCACCGTCGCCCAGTCGACGGGGTTGAAGTCGGCGACGTGCCGCATCCAGGACGGCATCTGGCCCGGGGCCATGAAGGAGGAGGAGAGGAAGGTCAGCGGCAGCAGCAGGAAGGTGTTGATGCCGATGATCGACTCGCGCCGGCGGACCAGCATGCCCAGGGCGTTGGAGAACGCGCCGAAGACCGCACCGAGCAGCACCGAGCAGCACCGAGGCGAGGACCAGGATCAGCAGTCCGCCCGCACCGCCCGGGTAGGAGGCCCCGGCGGCCCGGCCGAGCAGCAGGATGACGACGGACTGCACGGCGGTGCCGATGCCGGTCTCCACGACGTTGGCGTTCATCAGCGCGCTGCGGCTGACCGGCGTCGTCAGGAAGCGGTTGAGCGTGCCCCGCTCGATCTCCTCCAGGGTGCCCATCCCGGCCCACATGCTCGACCCCAGCGCGCTCATCACCACGATGCCCGGGATCAGGTAGTCCAGATAGGACGTGGTGCCGAAGCCGCCCAGTTCGACGACCTTCTTGAAGAGGTTGCCGAACAGGAACAGCCAGATCACCGGCTGGATCAGCGAGATGACCAGGAAGACCGGCTGCCGGACGACCGCCATGAGCCGACGCTGCGTCATGTACCAGGTCTGGGAGAGTGCTTGAGTGCTCATCGGTTGCCTCCGGCGGGGGTGCGGGCGGCGGCGGGGCGGGCGTCCGCGGTTTCGGCCTCGGAGAAGCGGCGTCCGGCGTAGCGCAGATAGACGTCGTCGAGGGAGGGGCGGGCCACGGTGGCGGCGGCGACCGCCGCACCGGCCCGCTCCAGGGCGGCGAGCAGTACGGGGACGGCCGCGGCGCCGTCGTCGGCGCGCACGCTCACCCGGCGGCCGTCGACCAGCACCTCGTGCACCCCGGGCAGTCCGGTGAGCGCGGTGGTGACGGTCCCGGTGCCGCTCCCGGCGCGCAGCTCCATGTGGACGGCGTCGCCCCGGAGTTCACCCTTGAGTTCGTCCGGGGTGCCCTCTACGACGATCCGGCCGCGGTCGACGATCGCGACGCGTTCGGCGAGCCGGTCGGCCTCCTCCAGGTAGTGCGTGGTGAGGACGATGGTCAGCCCCTCGTCGCCGGCCAGCCGGGCGATCTCCTCCCACATCGCCGTACGGGCCTCCGGGTCGAGCCCGGTGGTGGGTTCGTCGAGGAAGAGCACCTCGGGACGGTGGACCAGGCCGAGCGCCACGTCGAGACGTCGCTGCATCCCCCCGGAGTACCCCTTGACCTGGCGGTCGCCCGCGTCGGCGAGGTCGAAGCGGTCCAGCAGTTCGCCGGCGCGGCGCTTGACGGCCGCGCCCCGCATCCCGTGCAGCCTGCCCTGGAGCAGGAGGTTCTCCCGGCCGGTGGCGACCGGGTCGGCGCCGGACTTCTGAGCGACCACGCCGATGGCACGGCGGACCCGGCCGGGGTGGCGCAGGACGTCATGTCCGGCGACGGTCGCGGTGCCGGAGTCGGGACGGGCCAGGGTGGTGAGGATCTTGACGGTGGTGGACTTCCCGGCGCCGTTGGGGCCGAGCAGTCCGAAGACCGTGCCTGCCTCGATGCCGAGGTCCATGCCGCGCAGGGCGGTGACATCTCCGGGATAGGTCTTGATCAGGTTTCGCGCCGCTACGGCGGGCGCACGGGTGCTGTTCCGCGCCGCTGCGGGCGCACGGGTGCTCATGACAGAGCTCTCCTGTGGGTCGGCGTGGTGCTCGGGTGCACCGAGCACTCGGGCATGCCGAGCCGATCCGCGTGAAGAGCTCCGGGCTATCCTTGTTGTGCCGCACCTCGATCGCCCGGTTCGCCCTCACGGCGTGACCGGTCCGGGGTTCGAGACCCCGACGGTCGCTGCTCCAACAGCTTCCGTCGGGGTCCTTTCTCACTCTGGGTCCTGCGTCCAGCCCTTCCGCTCCGGGTCCAGGACGATCTCCTGCTCGTCCAGGTCCTGCCAGTCCTGCGGGACTTCACCGGTCTCGTGGAAGGACTTCCACTCCTCGATGCCGCTGATCGCCCCGTCGGTGAGTTCGTCGCGGAATGCTCTGATCCACTCCAACTGGGCGTCGATCATGTGGAGCTGGTATTCGGTCTCGATGACGAAGACACGGGGCAGCCTCTCCCCCAACTGGCCGAGCACACCCCGCAGGGCCGCCGACCGGTTCGCCAGCGCCGTCGCCCGGGTCTCCAGCAGCTCCGTCACTTCCCGCGGCGGCAGCACCGGCAGCAGTGACAGCGCCGTCTCGAAGACCGGGTATTCGGCTACGGGGACGGCGAGCAGATCGGAGAGCCAGTCCAGCATCTCCGTACGCCCGGCTTCGGTGATGCCGTAGAGCGTGCGCTCGGGGCGGTTGCCCTGCCGCTGGACGCCGGCCACCTCCACGTACCCGTGCTTCTCCAGGTTCTGGACGACGGTGTAGAGCGAGCCGAAATTGATCTTGACGCTGTGTTCCTTGCCGCGCCGCCGGAGCGTCTGGGCGATCTCGTACGGATGCATGGAGCGCTCGGCGAGCAGCACCATGACCGTCAGCGCCAGCGGATTGCCGAGCTTGCGCCGCTTGGCCACCGACCCCACCACCCTCGCTCCGCCGTAACTCGTCATCGAATACTCGTGAGCGAACATATCGCGTTCACCCTGACGCGTCAATCACGATGTATCGCGACTTGCGAGCCGCAGGGCGGGCGGCATGACAGGATCTCGCGCACTGACCGATTTGCGCCGATAACGCCGTCCGGGCGATGCCGGACGGACAGTCCCGAGGCGCCACCAGGGAGGCCGCCCGCGTGAAGGAATCCGATGCGCAACGCCACGGAACCGCGGGGGCGGAGGGGGCACGCCGGAGCCGCGCCGTACTCACCGTCCTCGCCGCGCTCGGCGGGCTGATCGCCGGGTTCAGCTCCCTGGCCGTGGCCGAGCTGGTCTCGGCCCTCGTGCGTCCCGAGGCGGGGCCGGTCACGGCGGTGGGCGGGGCGGTCATCGACCGCTCCCCCACGGCGCTGAAGGGGTTCGCCGTACGGCACTTCGGCACCGGCGACAAGACGGCGCTGGAGCTGGGCATCGTGGTGCTGCTGGCCGTCTTCGCCATGGCGGTCGGGGCGCTGGCGCTGCACCACCGGCGGACCGGATCGGCGGCCGTCCTGCTCTTCGGCGCGGTCGGGGCGGTCGCGGCGGTGGGGCGGCCGGAGGGCAGCGCGCCCGACGCGCTGCCGTCGGTACTGGGCGCCGCGGTGGGCGCCGGAGTGCTGTTCACCCTGACCGGACGGCTCACGACGACTCCCCCTCGGCCGCCCGCGTCCGGGTCGGAGTCGGGGTCCGGGTCCGGGTCGAGGTCCGAGTCCGGGTCGGGGTCGAGGTCCGGGTCCGGGTCCGGGTCCGGGTCCGGGTCCGGGTCCGGGTCCGGGTCCGGGTCCGGGTCCGGGTCGAGGTCCGGGTCCGGGTCCGGGTCCGGGTCCGGGTCCGTTGAGGCGTACCGCGCGTTCGACCGTCGGGGCTTCGTCATCACGGCGGCTGTGGCGACGGCGGTCTCGGCCGGCGCGGGACTGCTGGGGCGGCGCCTCACCTCCTCCGTCCAGGCCGGGGCCACCGCCTCACGCCATGACCTGGTCCTTCCCGTGCCCGATTCCCCGGCACCCGCCGTCCCGGCCGGCGCCGGGCTGGACATCCGGGGGCTGAGCCCCTTCTTCACACCGGACAAGGACTTCTACCGGGTCGACACGGCTCTGGTGGTGCCCCGCCTCGACGCGGCCGGGTGGCGGCTGAGGATCCACGGCGAGGGGGTCGCCCGCCCCCTCACGGTCGGCCTGCACGACCTGCTGCGCCGGGAGATCATCGAGCGGGACATCACGCTGGCCTGTGTCTCCAACGAGGTCGGCGGCCCGTACATCGGCAACGCCAGGTGGCTCGGGGTACGGCTGGCCGACCTGCTGCGCGAGGCCGGGGTCCGCCCGCCGTCGGCGGGCGGACCGGCCGACCAGCTCGTGGCGCGGTCCGTGGACGGCATGACGATCGGCACACCCGTCGAGGCGGTCATGGACGGACGCGACGCGATGCTGGCCCTCGGCATGAACGGCGAGCCGCTGCCGTTCGCGCACGGCTTCCCGGTCCGGATGGTCGTACCCGGCCTGTACGGATACGTGTCGGCCTGCAAATGGATCGAGGACATCGAGCTGACCACGTTCGACGCGTACGACGCCTACTGGGTCCGGCGGAGCTGGGCCCAGCAGGCACCGGTCAAGACCGGGTCCCGGATCGACACCCCCCGCCCCCTGGCCTCCCCGGAGCCCGGCACCGTCCCGGTGGCCGGGGTCGCCTGGGCGCAGCACCGAGGCATCTCCCGGGTCGAGGTCCGGGTGGACGGCGGGAAGTGGCACACGGCCCGCCTGGCCGCCGCCGACAACCGGGACACCTGGCGCCAGTGGGTCTGGGAGTGGCCGGCCACCTCCGGCCGCCACACCCTCGAAGTCCGTGCGACGGACGGCACCGGCGCCACCCAGACCGGCCGGCGGACCGGCACCCTTCCGGACGGCGCGACGGGCCGGCACTCGGTGGTGGTCGACGTCTCCTGAGCCCGATACGTGCCGCGCTGCCGCCCTCCGTAGGCTGGCCGGATGAATCCGACGAATGCTGCGGGCCGCGTGGACCGGCCGGACCGGGTGGCGGGTGCCGTCGTGGGTTCGGCGGTGGGTGACGCGCTGGGCGCGCCCTTCGAGTTCGGGCCCGCCGGTGTGTACACCGCCCGCTTCCCGGACGGCATAGGCACGATGTGCGGGGGCGGCGGCTGGGATCCGGGCGAGGCGACGGACGACACGCAGATGGCGGTGCTGGTCGCGGAATCGCTGCTGGAGCGGGGCGGTCTCGACCTTCCCGACATGTTCGGCCGGTTCCGCCGCTGGGCGGCGGGCGACCCGAAGGACATCGGGCTGCAGACCGAGGACGTCCTGACGAGCGGCGAGGAGTGGGACCTCGCGGCGGCACTGCATTTCCAGGTCAACGGGCGTGCGGCGGGCAACGGTTCGCTGATGCGGGCGGCCACCTCCGCCGTGTACTTCGCGGCGCGGGGCCGTACCGCGACCATGGACGCCGCCCGCCGGATCGCCGCCCTCACTCATGGCGACCGGGCCGCCTGGGAGGGCACCGCCGTGCTCCACGAGCTGATCCGGGTGGCGCTGGACGGCGGCGATCCGCTCTCCGCCGTCCCGGACGCGCTGGCGGGCGTGCACGAGGACCATCGCGGGCGCTGGGCCGGCGTCCTCGCGCCCGGCTGGCACCCGGAGGCGGCGACGGAGTTCAACGGCGCGGTCTGGCCGTGCCTGGGCACCGCGCTGTGGGCGCTGCGCACCAACGGACTCGTACGAGAACGCGCTGACCGCCGCCGTGGACGTGGGCGGGGACACCGACACGGTGGCCGCCGTGACCGGCGCCCTGGCGGGTGCGGTGTATGGCTTCGGCGCGATCCCCGCGCGCTGGACGGAGCCCTTGCACGTGCCGCTGCCGGGGTACGGGGACCGGGTGCTGCGGACGTCCGGTCTGGTGGACCTGGCACGGCGGCTGGACGGTGCATCACCTCGTGTGGTTCCCACGGATCTCCGTGAGCCCTGAATCTACACATAAGGGTGATATAAGCGCAGAATGGCATAAGCAGGCTGCTTATCGCGCACAAGTGGCGGGTGGTCTGCACGGAGCGAAGGAGACGAACCCCATGTCAAACCTCTCGCGCACCGGCCGTGACATGGCCAGTCACCCCGATGTTTCCGAAATGCGCGATCGCTATGCCCGCATGCTCGGTGGCCGCGATGTGGCCCTGGTGGACGCACCGGTGTTCCTCGTCGGTCTCTACTGCGCCATCTCGCCGTGGGTGCTGCACTTCACCGCGAACCAGCCCACGCTCGCGACGCACAACCTGATCATGGGAATCGCGATCGCCGCGCTGGGCCTCGGGTTCACCGTCATGCCGGAGCGCATGTACGGGCTGAGCTGGGCCATCTGCGCCATGGGGATCTGGACGATCCTCTCGACGTGGATCGTCGGCAGCAGCCCCGACCTCGGCGTCGTCCTCAACAACGTCATCATCGGCGGCCTGACCGTACTGCTGGGCCTGGCCTGCGCGGCCGTGTCCATGAAGAGCGGCAAGCGGACGGTCTGAGAAAGGCGGGCACCCGGTCCGGAAACCTCTGAGAACAGGCATACGCCCCGGCCGGTCCGCGCGATGCGGACCGGCCGGGGCCGTCATGGCCGCCGTTGTCGTCGCGGCCGTCATGGCCGTCCCGGCCGCCGGGACCGTCGCGGCCGTCGCGGCCGTCCCGTGGGTCAGCTCTCCCGGAACGGCAGGTAGTCCACGTCGTACCCGAAGTACCGCGGCCCGGCGAGCGCCAGGCCGCCCGGGGTGGTCCAGCGCGGGTCGCAGGGCGCCGCGAGAACGCTGACGCGCAGCCCGTAGCGCAGGCCCTCGGTGGTCACCGGGTCTCCGGTGTCGGTGTCCAGCACGCAGATCAGGTCGGGCGTGGTGGCGACCGTCTCGCCGTCCCGGGTGGCGAGCAGGTGCTCGTTCTGGAAGCCGAGTTCGAGCACCCGGCCGGCGTCGTCGCCGATGCCCTCGATCCGCGCGTTGCCCCGGGCGAAGCCGCCCTCGGTGCGGCGGCTGACGTCGATCACCTTGCCGGTCAGCAGATGGGTGCCGGACAGCATGGTGCGGGCCGCGAGCACCGGGTCGGTGTGCGCGGCGCGCGCCTCGCGCACCGCCGCGCCGAGCCGCTCGGCCAGCGTCAGCGTGGCCGGGACGAGCCCGTCGGTGAGCTGGTCGCCGCGCATCACGGTGTCCGCGCTGGAGATCTGGCAGCCCAGCTCCACGCAGACCGCCCGCGCGATGCGCTCGGCGGCGTGGTTGGAGACGGCGTCGACGATGATGCTGTTGCCCTTGTCGTCGGCGAGCGCCATCGGGGTGTTGGCCACCCCGATCAGTCCGGGCAGCACCATCTGCGCCTCGGGGAAGGCACGGCCCATGGCGTCGCCGTCGACCAGCGGCAGCCCCGCCTCGGCGGCGCAGGCGATCGGCAGCATGGAGTTGACGCCGCCGACCTCGATCGGTGCGATGTGGGTGGCGGCCCGGCCGATGTGCTTCTCCAGGGCGCGCAGGGCGGCCACCTCCTCGCCGCCGGCGGGGACGCGCTCCAGCAGTACCGTCGGCGCCCCCATCCCGGAGACGGGGACCACCGTCGCGTCGTCCGGCACCTCGTCGAAGGCGACGAGCCGGACCGGTCCGTACTTGCGGATGGCCTCACGGGCCAGCAGCTTGCCGATGTACGGGTCGCCGCCGCCGCCGGTGCCGAGGATGCCCGCGCCACGCGCGATGTCGTCCAGGTTGTCGAGGTTGATCTCACGCATGTGACGCTGCTCCATGGGTGTCGCGCGCCCCGGCCGGGGCGCGGGTGGTGCCGATGCCGTTCAGGTCGAGGTCGCCGACCGCCTTGACGCGGATCCGGGTCGCGCCGCCGGGCAGATAGGCCAGCGGGACCTCCTCCACGTCGACGATGCGGACCGTGCCGGGCCTGGCGCCGGCGCTCTCGGCCCGGCCCACGGCTTCCTCGCGGGCCTCGGCGAGCACGGCGTCCCGGCGCCCCTCCGGGACCTGGAAGACCCGGTCGACCTCGCCGCCGACCTGGGCTATGGCGGCGCCCACCGCGTTGGCGACGTCGAAGTGGCCGGGGCGGCGCACATCGTCGAAGCCGGGCAGGGCCGCGGGCACCAGCACGCTGCCGCCGCCGACCGCGACGACCGGCAGTGGCCCCGCCGAGGTGCGCATCCGGTCGACGGTCTCCGCCAGCCGCTCCGCGATCCGGTCGAGCGCGCGGGCGGTGAACTCCGGGTCCAGGTGCGCGACCCGGGCGCGGTCACCGATGTCGGCACGGCCCGCGGCGACCGCGAGATCGGTCGCCGTCAGGGTGCCGCCGCCGAAGACCAGCGCCTCCTCGGTGAGCCGGAATCCGACCGAGCGGGGGCCGGTCTCGCCGTCGGGCGACACCAGGGAGCCGCCGCCGATGCCGAGCGAGAGGACGTCGGGGATACGGAAGTTGGTCCGGATGCCCGCGGCCTCGCTCTCGCCCGCCGCCTCGCGCGGGAAGCCGCCGGCCAGGATGCCGACGTCCGCGGTGGTGCCGCCGACGTCGACGACCGCGCAGTCCCCGAGGCCGGACAGGAAGGCGGCGCCGCGCATCGAGTTGGTGGGCCCGGAGGCGAAGGTGGCCACCGGGTAGGCGCGAGCGAAGTCCACGTCCATCAGCGTGCCGTCGTTCTGCGACAGGAAGAACGGGGCGGTCAGCGACACCTCGGCGAGCGACTTGGCGAACGACTCCACGATCGCGGCCGCCAGGTCGCGCAGCGCCGCGTTGATGATCGTGGCGTTCTCCCGGGCCAGCAGTCCGACCCGGCCGAGTTCGTGCGAGAGCGAGAAGTGCACGCCGGGGCCCAGTTCGGCGCCGAGTATCTCGGCGGCCCGGCGCTCGTCCTCCTCGGCGACCGGGGAGAACACGGACGAGACGGCCACCGAGGTCAGGCCGCGCGCGGCGATGTCGGCGGCGGTGCGCCTCAGCTCCTCGGGGTCGAGCGGTGACAGCGGCCGTCCGTCGAACTCCCGCCCGCCGTGGCAGAGATATCCGTGCCCGCCGACGGCCGCCCGCTGGCGCTCCGGCCAGTCGGTCATCGGCGGCAGCGCCGCGGTGGCGGGCAGACCGAGACGTACCGCGGCGACGGGGGCGAGCCGGGCGCCCTCGATCAGTGCGTTGAGGAAGTGCGTCGTGCCGATCATCACGGCGGTGACGGACTCCATCGGCGGGTCGAGTGCCCGGATCGCCGAGGTCACGCCGGAGGTGATGTCGGAGGTGGTGGGGGTCTTCGCGGTGGCGATGATCCGGTCGTCGTCCCCCAGAAGGGCGGCGTCGGTGTTGGTTCCTCCGACGTCGATTCCGATGCGCATGGTGTGTCTGTCTTTCGTAGGGGGTGGGGGTGTTCGGGTGGTGTACGGGTCAGGCGGTGGCCTTCGACGACCAGGCGGTGCCGGTCTCCGCCTCGATCGCCGCCGCGGGGCGTACGGGCTGTTCGAACGGCAGGTCGCGGGCGCCGCGCACCAGGCCGAGCTTGCCGAGGACGACATAGCCGAGTCCGGCCAGCAGCAGGGAGTTGAGCGCCGGGATGCCCCACCACTGGTAGTGGTCGCCGAGCCAGCCGAACAGGGAGGCGGCGGCCCACAGGGCGATCGTGGCCGGAACCCAGCTGGGTTCGGTCTCGGGCAGCCGGCCGGCGGCGCGCGAGGCGTCCAGTTGCGGGCGCCACTTCTTCACCACGAAGTACTCGGCGACCATGATGCCGGCGACGGGCGGGGTGAGGACGCCGAGCACCGTGAGGAAGTCGGTGAACCGGTCCAGGATTCCGGCGGCCGCGGCGAGGCTGCCGAGCACGCCGATCGTGACGGTGGTGCCGACCCGGTTCAGCCGGACCTTGAAGAGCGCCTCGACCGCGCCGATCAGGCCGAGCGACGAGGAGTACAGATTCCAGTTGTTGATCTTCACGGTGGCGGAGACCAGGACGATGACGCCGATGACACCGGAGGAGGACGTGATGATGGCGATCAGGTCGGAGGACTTCACCGCGTAGGCGAGCAGCACCCCGCCGAGGCCCAGCACGTACTCGCCGAGGCTGATGCCCACGACCGTCTGCTTGACGACGTCGCCGGTGTTGCGGTTGAAGCGGGTCATGTCGGGGGTGGTGACCGCGCCGACGATGTACGAGCCGGCGACGATGGTCGCGCCGGTCGCGATGGACATGTGGGCGCCGAACGGTGCCGAGGCCACCAGGTCGCCGACGTTGTGCCGGGAGAATTCGACCATCATCGCCCAGCCCGCGAGGCCGAGGAAGGCGGGAACGGTGACGAAGGCGGTCCAGCCCATGGCGCGGAAGCCGCGCAGGACCAGCGCGGTGACGCCGAGCCCGCAGATCAGGCACCAGGCCCAGACCGGCAGCGCGGGCACGATGGAGTGCAGCCCGGCCGCGAACACCGCGGTCTGCACACCGAACCAGCCGAACAGGCTGACCGCGATGACGAGTCCGATGAGGGTGGAGCCGTAACGGCCGAAGCCGGTCCAGCGGACCAGCATCGAGGTGGACAGGCCCTCCCGCATGCCGGCTATGCCGACGAATATGCAGACGATCTCCAGGATCACCGAGCCGAGCGTGAACGCCCAGAACGCGCCCCAGAAGGAGAGTCCGGCACCGAGCGCGGCACCGAGCAGGAACTGCGTCAGGTCGGAGAGCTGGCCGAAGCGCTGTACGGCGACGTTGAACCAGGAGTAGCGGGCCGCGCGCGGCACCCGCTCCAGTGGGTAGTCCTCGTCCTGCGGCGGCTGTGCCGGTGTCTGCGTGAATGGCTCTTGGTGCACATCGAACTGCTGGGTCATGGGGACGGGTCCTCGGGTGAGCGGGCGAGCGGGCGGGCAGGAGGGCGCAGCAGCACGGCACCGGCCTGCTGCGGTGGGGCGGGGAGCGGGGTTTCAGAGCGGGAGGGGCGGCCCGACGGCACGGGCCCGCAGGAGCACCGCCCCGGGCAGATACGGCACCGGAAGGTCCGGTTCCGAGTGGGTGCGTACGCGCCTGGGGTCGGCCCCGGCCCGTACGGCGCCGGCCCGGGCCAGGTCGCGTACTTCGTCCCGTACGGCGTCGAGCCGCCGGCCGGGACCCCGGCGGACGATGCGGTCGTACTGGCCGCCGACCGGGCTGGCCGCCGCGCCGAACGCCCCGGCGACGCCGCCGTGTTCGGGCCGTACGACGTCGAAGCCGGCCAGCACGTCGGCCGGTACGCCGCCCGCGCCGCCGCCGACCAGGATCAGCGGGAGGAGTCCGGCGGCCGGGCGCATCCGGTCGGCGGCCTCGGCCAGTTCGCGGTGGGCGTCGGCGCCCACGGTGATCAGGTCGGGGAAGCGCACGCTGACCGGGACGCCGCCGATGCGTTCCCCGGGGCCGGCCTCCTGGGGGTAGCCGCCGGTCAGCGCCCCGACCCGGGCGCGGCGTTCACCGATGTCGGCGACCACGGCGTCCGGGAGCCCGGCCAGGAGTCCGGCGCCCCGGATGGTGCAGGCGGGTCCGCTGCCCAGGCTGAGTCCGGGCTGACGGCGCAGGTACTCCAGGCTCATCAGCGTGCCGTCGCTGCGGGTGACGAGGACGGCGGCTCCGGGGGCGAGGCCGAGCCGGGGCAGCATGGCGGTCAGTTCGTCGGCGACCCGGGCCACCAGCACGGACAGAGCCGCGTCGAGGACCGTGGCGTTCTCGCGGGCCAGCAGGTCGAGGGTGCCGACGTCGCTGGAGAGCAGGACGGTCGTGTCGGGGCCGGTCTCGGCGCGCAGGATCTCGGCGGCCTCCCGCTCCTGGCCGCCGTCGACGGGCGAGAACACCGCGGTGACGGCGAACGCCTCGGCGCGTCCGGCCAGCGAGGCGCCGAACCGGGCGACGGCGTCCCGGTCGAGCGGCGTGGTGTCGCGGGGCGCCAGACCGCCGCCGCCCCGCACGTTCGCGGTGCCGGCGCACACGGCGTCGCGCAGCGCCCCGGGCCAGCCGAAGAGCGGCCGCACGGCGTCGGCGGCCGCGCCGCCGACCCGCAGCACGCCGACCCGGGCGAGCCCGTGCCGTTCCCTGACCGCCCGGGCGGCGACCCTCAGGCCCACGGCGAGCTGGGTGGCCCGGCCGCGCGGCTCGGCGGGGAGCGCGCGGACGGCGGCGGCGAGCGATCCGACGGCGTCCCCGGCCACCGAGGGCACCTTGACGGCCCGCACCGCCCGGCCCCCGTCGAGGAGCACGGCATCGGTGTTGGTGGGCCCGACGTCCACTCCGAGGATCATGAGCTGCCCCCCGGAGCCCGGCGCATACCCGTGGTGCCCGCGAGGCCGGCCAGGCCGAAGGCGGCGGGACCGGCGAGCCGCAGGCCCTCGGGCGTGTACCAGGCGGGGTCCGAGGGGAGCGTGACGAGATGGACGCGCAGCCCGTAACGGACCTCCTCGACCGGGACGGCCCAGCCGGTCCGCACGTCGACCAGGGCGATGACGTCCGGCACGACGGCGAGCGGGGTGCCGTCCTCCAGGGCCGCGACGAATTCGCTGCGCGCCTCGACGAGCACCAGCCGGCCCGCGTCGGGTCCGCCGCCCTCCAGCAGGACGCCCGTGGCGTCGTCGCTGTCGGCGCCCTCGGTGGCGTATCTGCGGACGGAGGAGACCTTGCCGGTCAGCAGCGGAGCCGGCCCTTCGCCCCGTCCCAGGGCAAGGGCGCGGGTGACCGATCCGGCGACGGCGTGCCGGGCCGCCTGCCCGGCGGTGAGGGGGTAGTCGGTGGACGCGGCGCGCCCGCCGAAGGCGACGACGGCGGCGCGGGCGAACTGTTCGAGGTGTGCGCCGTCCACGTCGTCGACCACGACGGTGTGGCCGTGTTCGTCCGCGAGGACGGCCGGTCCGGGGCGCAGCCCGGCCAGCTCCAGGACGTTCTGGTCCATCCGGGGAAAGGCCCGGCCCATCGAGTCGGCGTCCAGCAGCGGCAGCCCCAGCCGGGCCGCCCAGGCGACGGCGACACAGCCGTTGAGGCCGCCGATCTCGCTGCTCATCACCGCGGCGACCGGTGCGCCGTGCAGCGCCTCGAAGCGGTCCCGCAGTCGTGCGGGCTCGTCCCGTCCGCCGATCCGTTCGGCGGCGACGGCGGGCGATCCCACCAGCCCGACGGGCATGACGAGTGCGTCCGCCGGAAGCGCGGCCGGGTCGACTACGGGCACCGGACCGCATTCCTCGATCGCCTGTCCGGCGGCGGGAAGGGTCACATCGGCGGGTCCGCCGCCCCCTGATCCAAGGACGGCACAGCCCCGCGCGAAGTCGGCGAGTGCTCCGGCGTCCACGTGCATGAATCCCAGCGTACGGAGCGGGATCGCGCTCCCCATGGGCCATGGGCCCGTGATTCGGCGGCCGGGTGTGCTCGTGGCACAGCGGCGGCACACTGGAGGGATGGCGAACATCCTGGAGCTCCTCTCCTCCCCCGGACTCGAAGCGGTCCGCCCGCTGGTGGGCCCGCTCGACGCGGTGGAGGTCACGGGGGTACGGCTGGAGCCGCGCCCGGACCGGCTCGCCGCGATCCCCGCCGGGACGGTCGCGGTGCTGCTGGCCCCGGTGCCGGGGCATCTGCTGGACGTGGCGGTACGGGACGCGGCCGCGGCGGGGGCCACCGCGCTGGTCCTGACGGGTGTGGCCGAGGCGCCGCACGGGCTGCCCGCCGAGGTGACGGCCACGGCGCGGGCGCTGGCCGAGCGGGGCCGGGTCGCGGTGCTGTCCGCCGAGGGGGACCTCGCGGCCCTCGTGGTGGCGGTGGAGCGGGCGGTGGCCGGGTCCGCGGCGGACGCGCTGGCCCGGGTCGCGGCCGCGGCGCGGGAGGTGACGGCGGTCGCGGGCGACCCCGCCCGGGTGGCCGCGGCGGCCGGCCGCGCCCTGGGCGTATCCGTGGAGCTGCGCGCCGCCGGTCCGGGCGAGGACGGCGCGGTCGCCGCGGGCCCGGACGGCGAGATCCGGCTGGCGGCCCCGGCCCGCCCGGGTCACGCGGGTACGGCGGTGCGCTCGGTCCTCGCGCTGGCGGCGCTCGCCGCGGCGGGCGGCGGGCACGGCGACGTACCGGTGCGCTCCCGCGGCCGGCTGCTCGCCGAACTGCTCGTGGCCCCGCAGGACCAGGCCGCCCGGCTGGCCGCCCGGGGCCGGGCGCTCGCACTGCCGGTGGACGGCTGGCACATCGCGCTGCGGGTGGAGGCGGGCGGCCTGGACGCCTCGAACCGGCCGAAGGCGCTGGACGCGGTCATGTCCCAGGCACTGACCCTGCTGCGGACCTGGGACGGCGTGGTGGCGGCCCCCTCCCCCGCCTCGGCCCCGCAGCCCGCCGACTCCGTCCAGTGGAACGCCGCCCTGGTCGACGACGCCCTCGTCCTGCTCAGCACCTGGCCCGCCGACCCGGGGGCGGACGGACGGCGCGCCACTCTGGCGCGGGCCCGCCGGGTGGTGGACCGGCTGGCCGGGCTGCGCCCCGAGGCCGGTCTGCGGTGCGGCGTGGGCTCACCGCACCGGGGTCCGCTGGGCATCCGCACCTCCGCCCGGGAGGCCCGTGCCACGGTGCCGCGCGGCGCGGGGCCCGCGGTGGCGGCGCACGACGCGGTGGGCCTGGACCGGATGCTGCTGGAGTGGTACGCCTCCGACACGGCGCGCGAGGCGGTCAGCGAACTCCTCGCCCCGGTACTGGCGTTGGGCCCGGAGCGCGCCGAGCCACTGCTGCGCACGCTCCAGGGGTACCTGGACCACAACAACTCGCCGGCCCGCGCCGCGGACGCGCTCCATCTGCACCGGAACGCGGTGGGTGCCCGCATCCGCAAGATCGTCCAGCTGACGGGCGCCGATCTGAACGAGCCGGATGTCCGCCTGGCGCTCCAACTGGCCTGCCGCGCGGGCCTGTCCGCCGACCGGAACGAGCCGGCCACGACCATCAGCGGCGCAGCCGCCGGCGGCACGGCCACCGGCGCCGCCCCCGACGGGCCGTCGCCCGGCCGGGACCCCGCCCGTTGACGCCCCGGCCCCAAGGATCCGAGGACCGACCATGCCGACAACCTCCGCCCTCCTCGACCGCGTCCGGGATGCCCACGCCCGCATCGACGCGGTGCGGCGCCCCGAGCTCTGGATCGATCTGCGCCCCCGGTACGACGTGGAGGCGGAGGCCGCGCGGCTCGACGCCCGCCTGACCGCCGGCGAGCGGCTCCCCCTCGCCGGCCGCCTGCTGGCCGTCAAGGGCAACATCGACGTGGCCGGCCTCCGCACCACCGCGGGCTGCCCTTCGTACGCGTACGAGCCGGGCTCCGACGCCCCGGCGGTGGCCCGGCTGCGTGCCGCCGGAGCCCTGGTGATCGGCACGACCAATCTGGACCAGTTCGCCACCGGCCTGACCGGCACCTGTTCCCCGTACGGCGCGGTGGCCTGCGCCTACGATCCCGACCGGGCCGGCGGCGGTTCGAGCTCCGGTTCGGCGGTCGCCGTGGCCCTGGGCATCGTGGATCTCGCCCTGGGCACCGACACCGCGGGCTCCGGCCGTGTTCCCGCCGCGTTCAACGGCGTCTTCGGAGTGAAGCCGACCCGCGGTCTCGTCCCGACGGACGGTGTGGTCCCCGCCTGCGCGAGCCTGGACTGCGTCACCGTCTTCGCCCGTACGCTCCCCGAGGCCGAACAGGCGATGGCGCTGATGGCGACGATGGCCCCGCGCCCCGACCGCACCCGCGTTCCGGGCCCCTGGCGGATCGCGGTCCCGCCCACCGCACAACTCGGCGAACTCGCCCCGGGCAGCGCGGCCGCGTTCGAGTCGGCGGCCACCCGGCTCCGCACGGCAGGCGCCGTACTCCGCCCGATCGACCTGACCCCGTTCACCCGGGCCGCCTCGATGATGTACGACTCCGCTCTCGTCGCCGAGCGCTACACCGCGGTCGGCGCGTTCGTCGACGCCGAGCCCACCCCGCCCGGCCTCGATCCCACCGTGGCGGGGATCATCACCGGGGCCCGCGGCATCCCGGCGCACCGGCTCTTCGCCGACCAGGCCCGGCTGGCCGGCCTCCGCGCCGCCGCGACGGCCACCCTCGGCGACGCGGACGCCCTGCTGCTGCCCACCGCGCCGGAACACCCCACGCTCGCCCAGGCCATGGCGGATCCGCGGGCCGTCAACGCCCGCCTCGCCCGGTTCACCGGCTCCACCAACCTGTTCGGCCAGTGCGCGATCGCGGTCCCCGCCGGTGAGGTGGACGGCCTGCCGTTCGGCGTGATGCTGATCGGCCCGGGACACACCGACGAACGCCTCGCCCGCATCACCGAACTCACCGGGCTCGCCGACCGCACCTCCCCCATTGCCCCCGGAGACGGTTGACCACTCGCCAACACACCTGTTCCACTGGGTGGATGCGCCCTCGGCTGCGGCTGGTGACCCGCGACCACATCGACTTCGGTCGCGTGTGGTCCGCCTCGTGTTGCCGCTGACCTTTCCCACGTCAGCGCTTCCCACGACCGGTCTTCCACTTCTCCGCAGCACGAGATGAGGCTTCGCCATGCCCGTCGAGTTTCTCGGCATCGCAGCAACGAACGAAGGTTCCGAAGTGACCGCCCGCTCCGGGCCGTCCTTCGACAAGAAGTACACCCTTGAGCTGGCCCGCGCGCACGAGGACCACGGCTGGGACCGGGTGCTGTTCGCCTACGGCTCCGGCTCCCCCGACCCTTCCCCGGCCGCCGCCTACGTCGCCGCCCACACCGAGAAGCTCCAGATCCTGGTGGCGCACCGCCCCAACGTCTCGTACCCGACGTTCGCGGCCAAGACCTTCGCGACCCTGGACCGGATCAGCGACGGCCGCCTCGCCGTGCACTTCATCACCGGGGGCAATGACCACGAGCAGCGGCGCGAGGGCGACTTCCTCACCAAGGACGAGCGGTACGAGCGCACCCGTGAGGCCATCCGGATCATCAAGAGGGCCTGGACATCGCACGAGCCCTTCGACCACGAGGGCACGCACTACCGCTTCGACGACTTCGTGAGCGACACCTTCCCCGTGCAACAGCCGCGTCCACAGGTCTCGTTCGGGGGGTCCTCACCGGCGGCGTACGCGGCCGGGGGCGCCGAGGCCGACATCTACTGCCTGTGGGGCGAACCGCTGGCCCAGACCGCGGAGCAGATCGCCTCGGTGAAGGAGGCCGCGAGGGCGGCGGGCCGTACGGACGTGCCGAGGATCCAGGTCGCCTTCCGCCCGATCATCGCACCCACCGAGGAACTGGCCTGGGAAAAGGCCCACCGCACCCTGGCCCGGATCAAGTCCCGCAGGCCCGGCACACCACCGAACACCCCGGAGAACACCGGCTCCCGGCGCCTCCTCGCGGTGGCCGCCGCGAACGACCGCCACGACCGCGCCCTGTGGACACCGACCGCGGCGCAGACCGGCGGCGCCGGCAACTCGACGGCCCTGGTGGGAACCCCGGAAACAGTGGCTCAGGCCCTGCTGGACTACTACGACCTGGGCGTGGAAATCATCTCGGCCCGCGGCTACGACCTCCTGGACGACGCCATCGAATTCGGCCGCCGAGTCATCCCACTGGTCCGAGAGGAAGTAGCCAAACGGGACGCGGCCCGCACCCCCGAATAACCCAGCTCGTCCAGCGAAATCCAGCCCATCCGGCCAACTCCAGCCGGTCCAGCCAACTCCAGCCCGCCCGGCCGACTCCAGCCGGTCCGGCCAACTCCAGCCCGTCCGGCGATTGAGGACCGGGGTCCGGGGCAGAGCCCCGGTTACGGGAAGGGGCGGGGAACAGCCCCGCCCCAGGCGCACCCCGCCCCGCACCCGGCCCCCGCAACGCCGACCGCACCGCACCGCACCCGCACCCTCACCCGCACCCCGGCAAACCGCACCCAGCGGCCCCCTCACCCCACAGAGCTGTAAGCCACAACCCCCCGCAACACCGCATCCACCGCCTTGTGTGCATTGCGAGCCACGGAACTCCCGTCCCGCGGCGCCGCGGCCGCGATCTGCCCCAGCACGTCGATCACCTGCTTGCACCACCGCACGAAGTCCCCGGCCGGCATCTCCGCCTCGCCCAGCACCTCGTCCAGCGAACGCCCCGACGCCCACATGTAGACCGCCCAGGCGAAGCCCAGATCGGGCTCGCGCTGCCCGACCCCTTCCGCCTGGTTGATCTTGAAGTCCTCCTCAAGGGAGTCCAGCCGCCCCCAGATCCGGACCATCTCGCCCATCGCGGTCTTCGCCGGCCCCGAAGGCAGCTTCGGCGCCACCGCGTCGTCCGCCTGCCGCGCCTCGTACACCAACGCCGAGACGCAGGCCGCGAGTTCGGCGGGGTTCAACCCCTCCCACACGCCCGCCCGCAGGCATTCGCTCGCCAGCAGATCGAGCTCGCCGTAGAGCCGCGCGAGCCGGCGCCCGTGCTCGGTGACCTCGTTGCCCCGCAGATAGTCCAGCTCGGTGAGGAGCGCGACGATCCGGTCGAAGGTGCGGGCGATCGTGTTCGTCCGCCCCTCGATCCGCCGCTCCAGCTGCCGCGTGTCGCGCTGCAGCCGGTGATACCGCTCGGCCCACCGCGCGTGGTCCTCGCGCTCGTCGCACCCGTGGCAGGGGTGCGCGCGCAACTCCGCCCGGTAGCGGGCGATCGCCCGGTCGTCGGCCGCGACGGACCGCCCCTTGCGGTGCCGCTCCGGAACTATGTGACCGGCCTTGGTCCGCAGCGCGGAGGCCAGGTCGCGACGCGACTGCGGGGAGCGCGGATTGAACGACTTCGGCACCCGCATCCGCTCCAGCGCCTCCACCGGAACCGGGAAGTCGATCGAGGCGAGCCGCTTGACCTGGCGCTCGGCGGTCAGCACCAACGGCCGCGGCCCGTCGTGGTATTCGAGCCCGCGGTGGCCGTGCCCATTCGTTCGCCCGGCGGGCAGTCCCGGGTCGAGCACCAGCGCCAGCCCGGCGAACTTGCCGGTGGGCACATGGATGACATCGCCGGGCTTGAGCCTCTCCAGCGACGCCGCGGCCTCGGCCCGCCGCTGCGTCGCGCCCTGCTTGGCCAGCTCGGTCTCCCGGTCCTTGAGGTCGCGGCGCAGCCGCGCGTACTCCTCGAAGTCACCGAGGTGGCAGGTCATGCCCTCCCGGTAGCCCTCCAGCCCCTCTTCGTTCTTCTGGACCTGCCGGGAGATGCCGACCACCGACCGGTCGGCCTGGAACTGCGCGAAGGAGGTCTCCAGCAGTTCGCGCGACCGGTGCCGCCCGAACTGCTGCACCAGGTTGACGGCCATGTTGTAGGACGGCCGGAAGCTGGAGCGCAGCGGATACGTACGCGTACCAGCGAGTCCGGCCAGCGCGCCCGGATCCATGCCGCGCTGCCACAGCACCACCGCGTGGCCCTCGACGTCGATGCCGCGCCGCCCGGCCCGGCCGGTCAGCTGGGTGTATTCGCCGGGGGTGATATCGGCGTGCTGCTCGCCGTTCCACTTGACGAGCTTCTCCAACACCACCGAGCGCGCGGGCATGTTGATGCCGAGAGCGAGGGTCTCCGTGGCGAAGACGGCCTTGACGAGCCCGCGTACGAACAGCTCCTCGACGACTTCCTTGAACGTCGGCAGCATGCCCGCGTGGTGCGCGGCGATGCCCCGCTCCAGGCCTTCGAGCCACTCGTAGTAGCCCAGGACGTGGAGGTCCTCGCCGGGGATGGAGGCGGTGCGCT
Organism: Streptomyces sp. NPDC007164; assembly: GCF_040634135.1. Classification (NCBI taxonomy): domain Bacteria; kingdom Bacillati; phylum Actinomycetota; class Actinomycetes; order Kitasatosporales; family Streptomycetaceae; genus Streptomyces; species Streptomyces sp. NPDC007164. The sequence goes on along the minus strand of NZ_JBEYFB010000006.1, from coordinate 43,819 downwards.
CCTCGACGATCTCGCGGACCAGCCGCCGCTTCTCCTCGTCGTTGAGCCGCAGTCCGGCGTGCAGGCACTGCTGCACGGCTGCCTCGCAGCCGGCCCGGCTGAAGATGAACGTGATGGCGGGGAGCAGCCCCTCGGCGTCCAGCCGGTCGATGACCTCGGGCCTGGCCGGCGTCCAGATCCGGCTGCGCTGGCGCCGCTCGCGCTCCCGGTCCGCCTCGCGGACCATCTTGCCGCGGCGGCGCTCACGCGGGTTGTACCCCCGCTGGTTCTCCATCCGGGCAAGCCGGACAAGGTCGGGGTTGACCTCGCGGCGTCCGGCGCCGCGGCCGCCGTGGTCGGTCTCCTCCTCGAAGAGGTCGTACATCCGGCGGCCGGCCAGGACGTGCTGCCAGAGCGGCACGGGCCGGCTCTCGGAGACGATCACTTCGGTGTCACCGCGGACGGTGTCCAGCCAGTCGCCGAACTCCTCGGCGTTGGACACGGTCGCCGACAGTGACACGAGGGTCACGGATTCCGGGAGGTGAATGATCACTTCTTCCCAGACGGCGCCCCGGAAGCGGTCGGAGAGGTAGTGCACCTCGTCCATCACCACATGGCCGAGGCCCCGCAGCGCCTGCGAGCCCGCGTACAGCATGTTCCGCAGCACCTCGGTGGTCATGACGACCACCGGGGCATCGGCGTTGACGCTGTTGTCGCCGGTCAGCAGGCCGACCTTCTCGGGCCCGTAGCGCTTGACCAGATCGGCGAACTTCTGGTTGGACAGGGCCTTGATCGGCGTGGTGTAGAAGCATTTACGGCCCTGCTCCAGGGCGAGGTGCACGGCGAACTCGCCGACGATCGTCTTGCCCGAGCCGGTCGGAGCGGCGACGAGCACGCCCTTGCCGGCCTCCAGGGCCTCACAGGCCTCGATCTGGTAGGGGTCCAGATCGAATTCGTACAGCTCGCGGAAGGGCGCCAGTGCGGTGGCCTGCTCGGCGGCGCGGATCCGAGAAGCCTGGTATCGCTCAGCTGGTGAGAGGTCCTCTGTCATCGTGCTTTCGAGACTACCCGCCACCTCTGACACCAGGCGCGATCTTTAAATCCCGCCCGGAGAACCCGGCACGAGCACCCGCACCGCACCGGGCACGCAACGCGCGGTGAGCGGCAGCACCCCGAGTTGTTCACCGTCCGCGTACGCGGTGACGCCCGCTGCGGCCAGCTCGATCGAGGAGACCCGGTGCACGGTGACCTTGGGGTGGCCGAGATGCGTTCCCTTGTAGACGCGGGGAAACACCTTGAGCAGGGTGGTACGGCTGCAGTCCCCGACGACGGTCACGTCGAACAGGCCGTCGTCCATCACCGCGTCCGCGCAGATCCGCATGCCTCCGCCGTACGTCGACCCGTTGCCGACGGCGATGAGCGTCGCCTCGATCTCCCGGACCGGCCCGTCGTCCAGCCTGATGCGGTAGGGAATGGGCTTGAACGCGGCGAGTTCGGCGAGGATCGCGAGGTCGTACTTGAACCGTCCGCCGACCCAGCGCATCCGGTTCCCCCGGTCGTTGACCCGGGAGTCGAAGCCCGAGGCGAGCACCGACCCGAACCACCGCTCACCGACCCGGCCGAGGTCGATCTCGCGGACGCCGCCGCCCTTGAGCGCCTCGGCGGCCAGCCGCCCGGCGGCGGCCGGATCCCGTATGGGCAGCCCGAGAGCACGGGCGAAGTCGTTCCCGGTGCCGACGGCGACGACCCCGAGCGGGGTCATCGTTCCGGCAACGGCCTGCAGGGCGAGGGACATCATGCCGTCCCCGCCCACGGCTATCAGCGCCCCGGTCCCACCCGCGACGGCCTCACGGGCCCGCCGCAGGGCGTCGTCGGCGTCCTCACCGAGCACCGTACGCACGGAGAATCCGGCGTCCCGCAACGCGGAAGCGGCCGGCTGCGCGGCGTGCGCGCCCCGGCCGCGTCCTGCGGTGGGATTGACGAAAAGGGTGATCTCGCTGGTCACCCGGGGACCCTACAAGGTCAGGTGATGTCGTCGTAACCGTTCACCCGGTCCCGGTCCGAACTCGCCTGTGCGGGCAGCGACCGGGCGGACGAGACCGATTCGATCTCACCGACGCTCTCGGGGGTGAGGTCCAGCTCCGATGCCTCGTCGTCGTCCAGTTCGGCGTCGGGATTGGCACGGCGTCGCCGCTTGTCGTTCAGCAGGGAGAAACCGACAGCCATGAAGTACAGCACCACGATCGGACCCGCGAGCGCGATCATCCCCACGGGGTCGGTTGTAGGCGTCGCCACTGCCCCGAAGACGAACACCCCCATGACCACACCGCGCCACCAGCCGAGCATTCGACGTCCGGTCACTATGCCCGTCAGGTTCAACATGATCAGGAGAAGCGGCAGCTCGAAGGCCGCTCCGAAGATGAGCACCATCCTGACCGTGAAGTCGAGGATCTTGTCCATCGGGAGGATGTTCGCCGATCCGTCGGGCGTGATGCCCAACAGGACACGCATGCTGATCGGCAGGATCGTGTAGGCGAGCGCCGCACCACCGAGGAAGAGCGGCACCGCGGCCGCCACGAAGGCGTACGTGTACTTCCGCTCGTGCTTGTGGAGCCCGGGTGCCACGAACGCCCACAGCTGGTACAGCCAGATCGGGCTGGCGATTATGACGCCGGCCATGAGGCTGACCTTCACCGTCGTCGTGAAGGGGGAGAGGAGGTCGGTATACGCAATGACCGCGCACGCGCCTCCCGTTGTCTCGCCCAGCCCCTTCTCGCAACGGGGCACGGGAGCGGAGAGGAACTCCATCAGCGCCTGGCTGTAGAAAGCTGCAGCGATCGTTACGACAACGATGGCCAGCATGCCCTTCGCCAGCCGGTTACGCAGCTCACGCAGGTGCTCCACCAAGGGCATGCGGCCCTCTGGGTCGGTCTCCTGCTTGCGGGCAGACTTGAGCAACCCACGTCCTCATCTCGTGCAGCAGGCCCTCACTGATCAGGGCGCCTGCGTCGGCCCGGTTCTTGTCAGCGCTTGGTCGAGTCGGTCGGCTCCGCGACCGGACGCGAGCTGCTCACGTCGCCGGGGGCGGCCTTGATGGTGCGCTGGGCGGCCTGGTCCTGGGCGGCGTCGTTGGCGGCCGGCTCGGCCGGGGTCGCCGACGGGCTGCCCTCGGACTTCATGGCCTTGGCCTCGCTCTTGAGGATGCGGGCCGACTTGCCGAGCGAGCGAGCCATGTCAGGAAGCTTCTTCGCGCCGAACAGCAGAACAATGACGACGAGGATCAGGATGATCTCGGGAGCGCCGAGCCTTCCGAACATATGTGTGTACCTTCTCACCGAGGCAGCAGGGGTGGGGCGGATCGAACCTCGGACGGACGTCCGACCTTCGTACTGTCAGCGATCGTATCCCGCAGGGGTAAACACAGGGCAATACCCACGCATCCTTGCGGTTACGGCCCACGCCTCGCTCTCCGGGCCGCCTTCAGCAGCGTACCCCTCGAAACCGGGAAACTGGAGGCCGCGCCCGCTCGGATCCATCCGCCCTGCTCACAGGGCGGATCGGGGCAGCGGAGGCGGTACGGCTAGCGCAGCGCCTCGCCGGTGGCGGCGAGGTCGGTCGCCGCCCTTTCGAGGTCCTCCGCGGCCCGGTTGATGCGCTGGGTGGTACGTGTCACCTGGCGCCCGAGCCGCTGGGCCTCGATGAAGACCTTGACGGCCAGCACGCCGAGAACAGCGATCCCGAGGAACCCCAGGGCGATGGCGAGCATGGGCCAGAACATGGGCTGAGCCTCGATGTGTCTAGGGGGCCGACGGCGTGGAAAGGGGCTACAGGCCGGCGTGCAGGCGCAGCGTCCGCACCCCGCCCGTGCTGAGGAGTTCGACTATCCGCTCCCCCGCGGGCTTGCGGACGGCCGCATCGCACCGCGGGCAGGTGAAGGAGTAGAACGTCGTCCGGTGGCTGGCCCCCACCGCGAGGCGTATGGCACTCGCCGCGAGTTCGAACTGTTCGTGGCAGTCCGGGCAGGCGGCCTTGAACCGCACGGACTCGGGCACCACCACAGTCGGAACACCCGACACCACAGACATATTGCTCATATCTCCCTCAGGTTTCCGCTCAGGCCGGTTCGTCGTACGCGGCGAGCGCCGCACGGGCCGCCTGCCGGGCGCTCCGTGCCAGCTCCGGCGGGGAGACGATGCGGCCCTCGCCGCCCAGCCGCAGCGCGAGTCTGCGCAGCGAGGCCGGGTCGGGGGTGCGCAGGGTGATCCGCAGCCCGCCGTCGGGCAGCTCCTGCGCACTGTCGTGCGGGTAGTACTCGGCGACCCAGCGTCCGCCGGGGCCCACCTCCACGACGACTTCCGGGTCCTCGGCGGCCGGCTGGACGAGGCCCTCTGACAGATCCCGCAGCTCCAGCTCGGGCGGGGCGGCGGGCTCGTCGAGCAGCCGGATCTCGGCGACCCGGTCGAGCCTGAACGTACGCCGGTCCTCGGACGACCTGCACCAGGCCTCCATGTACGTGTGCCCCACGGCGAACAGCCGGATCGGGTCCACCTCGCGCTCGGTGAGTTCGTCGCGTGCGGGCGAGTAGTAGCGCAGCCAGAGGCGGCGGCGCTCGGAGATCGCCCGGTCGACATCGGCGAAGACGCCGCCCTCGGACTCGAAGGTGACCGAGAGCCGCGAGCTCGCCGCCCCCACCTCGCCGGCCGCGGTCTCCAGCTTCGCGGTGGCCCGCAGCAGCGCCTGCCGGTCGCTCTCGCGCAACCCGGGGAGCGTGGCCACGGCACGGGCGGCGACCAGCAGCGCCGTCGCCTCGTCGGCCGCGAGCCGCAGCGGCTCGGCGACATCGTCGGGGTTGTGCCACCAGATGCGGTCGCCGTCGGTGTCGATGTCCAGCAGGTCACCGCCGCGGAAGCTCGTCCCGCACATGGGCAGTACGTCGAGGTCCGAGATCAGCTCGTCCTCGGTGATCCCGAAGGCGCGGGCGACGTCCTGGACATGGGCGCCGGGGCGCTCACGGAGGTACGTCACCAGGGAGAGCATCCGGCGGGTCTGGTCGATCGCGTTCGTGGCCATGGGTTGCCGTACCTCTCTCAGTCCTTGGCCACGGCGCGCAGCCGGTCCACCACATCGGCCCGCAGATCGGCGGGTTCCCGTACGACGACGTCCGGGCCGAACTCGACGAGCCAGGCGTCCAGACCGTGTCCGTACGGAATCTCCAACTCGTCCCACCCGTTCCCGAGTTCCCGGACCGACACGGCGCGCGAGCGCAGCGGGTAGCCGGCCCCGGTGCGCAGCCTGATCAGCGCGGTCCGGGTGGCCGTCTCCCCCGCCCAGCTCTCGACGGTCTCGCGTACGGTCACGACGTCGGGCACCTCGGCGGTGAAGGCCCCGGCCCGGGAGCGGACCCGGCCGGTGATCCGGGAGAGCCGGAACACCCGCTCGGCGCCGCGGTCCCGGTCCCAGCCGGCCAGGTACCAGTGTCCGCGCCAGCACTCCAGGGTCCACGGCTCGACCTGGCGCTGTCCGGACGTGGCGGCGTTGCCCTTGCGGTAGTCGAAAGTGACCGGGCGGCGGTCGCGGCAGGCCAGCATCAGCGGCTCGAACGCCGCCTCGTGGACGGGGATGCGCGGTTCGAGGGCGCTGTGCACCTCGTACGTGTCCTCGGCCTCGGGCATGCCGGCGGCCCGCAGCTTCTGCAGCGCACCGCTGGCCGCGCCGGCCAGCCGCGCCTGCTGCCAGACCTTGGCGGCCAGTCCGAGCGCGGCGGCCTCCTCGGCGTCCAGGGTGATCGGGGGCAGCCGGTTGCTGTCGCGGCGGGCGAGATATCCCGTGTCGCCGTCCAGGTTCTCCACGGTCTCGATGATCAGACCGAGCTCGCGCAGATCGTCCTTGTCCCGCTCGAACATCCGGTTGAAGGCATCGTCGGAGCCCGCTTCCAGATAGGCCTCGATGGAGCCGCGCAGCTCGCGCTTGCTGAGCGGGCGGCGGGTCCCCAGCAGACACAGCGCCAGGTTCATCAGCCGCTCGGCCTTGGCAATCGCCATCGACGCCCTTTCTGTTTCGCTCTACGACGCTCGACCGTACCGCTACGCGGTGTCGGGACAAAAGCGAGGGCCCGTGCCTGGCGGCACGGGCCCTCGTATCGCACGGATGCGGATCAGACGGCGACCAGGTCGCAGACGAAGATCAGCGACTCGCCGGGCGCGATGCGGCCGCCACCGGCGCCGCGGTCGCCATACGCGAGGTGCGCGGGAATGGTCAGCTGGCGACGGCCGCCGACCTTCATGCCCTGGACACCCTGGTCCCAGCCGGCGATGACCTGGCCGGCGCCGAGCTGGAACTGCAGCGGGGTGCCGCGGTTCCAGGAGGCGTCGAACTCCTCGCCGGTGGAGAAGGCCACGCCCACGTAGTGGACGGAGACGGTGGCGCCCGCCTTGGCGACCGCGCCGTCGCCCTCCCAGATGTCCTTGATCTCCAGATCGGCCGGCGGCTCGCCACCCGGGAAGTCGACCTCGGGCTTCTCGATGCTCACTGACTTGCTCCTCTTACTGATGAACTGCTGGGCAACCGGGACAGTCTTACATCTTCGCCAGGAGGTCCACGGCGAAGACCAGCGTGGACTTGGCGGGGATGCTCTGCTGCGCCTTGTCACCGAAGCCCTGGTCCGGCGGGATGACCAGGAGCACCCGGCTACCGATCTTCTTGCCGACCAGACCGTTCTTCAGGCCCTTCAGGGTCACCTGGGCGAGCGGGAAGGTCTGCGTCTTGCCCGCGGCGTAGGTGCTGTCGAAGGTCTTGCCGTCCTTCCACAGCAGTCCGACGTAGTTCACGACGACGCTGTCGGTGTCCTTCACCACATCGCCCTTCGACTCCAGGATGTAGTTGGAGACGAGCTTCGACGGCGGGTCGCTCTTGGTCGGGATGGTGACCTTGGGGGCCTTGCCGTCCGTGTTGGTGCCGACCTTCGGCAGGTCGATGTTGTCCTGGGCGACCTCGGTGCCCTTGGCGGAGGCCGGGATCTGCGTCGCCTTCAGGACGTCGACGACGAAGACGAGCGTGGCGTTGGGCTTGATGTCGCCCTGGCCCGCGGCGCCGTATCCGAGGTCCGGCGGGATGACCAGCTGGACCCTGCTGCCGACCTTCTGACCGACGAGGCCCTTGTCCCAGCCCTGGATGACCATGCCGGCACCGAGGGTCAGGTCGAACGGCTGCTTGCGGTCGAAGCTGTTGTCGAACGGCTTGTCCGAATCCCAGGACTGACCGAGGTAGTTGACCTGGATCGCGTCGCCGTTCTTGAGCGTGGCGCCGTCTCCCGCGCTGACGACTCTGGTCTTCAGCTCCTTCGGCGGCTTCCCCGTGCCCTTGGCCAAGGTCGGCTTCTCACCGAATTTCGCGCCCGCGGTGATCGCGGGGAACCCGTCCTTCGACGCGGCGGAAGCAGAAACGGAATCGGAAGCGGAGCCCTTTTCTTCGCCGCAGGCCGCTGTCAGCAGCAACAGGGGGACGACGAGAAGGCCGGCAAGTCGGCGCACTTGTTCCTCAGATCTCAGACGGCACAGTTGGTTGAGTCCCCGACACTCTAGGGCGTACGCAGGGCCCCGTACGAGGAACGTACGGGGCCCGCGTCGCGTCGGCGGCCGGGATCGTGCGGTGCCGGCTCACATACCCGCGATCAGTTTCTCCACCCGGTCGTCCACCGAACGGAACGGGTCCTTGCACAACACGGTGCGCTGCGCCTGGTCGTTGAGCTTGAGGTGGACCCAGTCGACGGTGAAATCCCGCCGCTGCTCCTGCGCCCTGCGGATGAAGTCGCCGCGCAGCCGCGCCCTGGTGGTCTGCGGGGGCACGGACTTGCCCTCGAAGATCTTCAGGTCGTTGCAGACACGGGCGGCCTGCCCCTTGCGCTCCAGCAGGTAGTACAGGCCGCGACGACGGTGGATGTCGTGGTACGCGAGGTCTATCTGGGCGACCCGCGGATGCGACATGGTCATGTTGTGCTTGGCCCGGTACCGCTCGATGAGCTTGTACTTCATCACCCAGTCGATCTCGGTCTCGATCCGGTCGAGGTCCTCGGCCTCGATCGCGTCGAGCGTGCGGCCCCAGAGCTCCAGGACCTGGGCGACGGTTCCGGTGCGGATGCCACGGCGGTCGACGAAGTCGACGGCCTTCTCGTAGTACTCGCGCTGCACCTCGATGGCGGATGCCTCACGGCCACTGGCCAGGCGCACCTTGCGCTGCCCGGTGGTGTCGTGGCTGACCTCGCGGATCGCCCGGATCGGGTTCTCCAGCGTCAGGTCCCGCATCACCGTGCCCGCTTCGATCATGCGCAGCACCAGATCGGTCGCGCCGACCTTGAGCAGCATGGTCGTCTCGGACATGTTGGAGTCACCGACGATGACGTGGAGACGGCGGTAGCGCTCCGCGTCGGCGTGCGGTTCGTCACGCGTATTGATGATCGGGCGGGAACGCGTGGTCGCGGAACTGACGCCCTCCCAGATGTGCTCGGCACGCTGGCTGACGCAGTAGACCGCGCCCCTGGGGGTCTGCAGCACCTTGCCCGCGCCACAGATCAGCTGCCTCGTGACGAGGAAGGGAATGAGGATGTCCGCGAGCCGGGAGAATTCTCCGTGCCGTGCCACGAGGTAGTTCTCGTGGCATCCGTAGGAGTTTCCCGCCGAGTCGGTGTTGTTCTTGAAGAGATAGACGTCGCCCGCGATTCCCTCCTCGTGCAGGCGGCGTTCGGCGTCGACGAGCAGGCCTTCGAGAATGCGCTCGCCGGCCTTGTCGTGGGTGACCAGTTCGGTCAGGTTGTCGCATTCGGGGGTTGCATATTCCGGATGCGATCCCACGTCGAGGTAGAGGCGGGCGCCGTTCCGCAGAAAGACATTGCTGCTGCGGCCCCATGACACAACACGGCGGAAGAGGTAGCGCGCCACTTCATCAGGGGACAGTCGGCGCTGTCCCCTGAACGTGCACGTGACGCCGTACTCGTTCTCCAGCCCGAAAATGCGGCGGTCCATGACTGAACATTACGCCTGATGGCCTGAGCTGAAACCGGGTTCGACAGCACCGTTTCGATCATTTTCCGATCCCCGCGCGGAAACGGCCGTACGCCCGGGAACTGCGAGTACCCTTCCCGTCGCCAGCAGGACGAGCAGTGCCGCCACCCCACCGGCCCCCGCGACGGCGAAGCTCCACGAGGTGCCGCCGAGCTCGACGGCCGGGCCCGCCACGGCCGTTCCCGCCGCCGCGCCCACCCCGAACGTCGTCACCAGCCAGGAGAACGCCTCGGTCACGGTGCCCCGGGGAGCGTGCCGGTCGACCACGATGAAGGAGCAGGCGATCGCGGGTGCCAGAAAGACTCCGGCCACTGCCGCCAGTGCGGTCATGGCGACCACTCCCGGGGTCAGCATCAGCGGCAGATAGCCCAGTGCCAGCAGCGCGACGATGACCCGCAGCCGGCGCTCCGGCGCCCCGGCCCACTGCCGTGCCCCGTAGACCGCGCCGCCGATCAGCGCGCCCAGCCCGAGCGCGGCCATCAGCCAGCCGTACACCGACTCCCGGCCGTGGTCGTCGGCGTAGGCCACACCGGCCACCGTGATCGAGCCCAGCGCGAGTCCGACGAAGAAGAACGAGCCGAGCAGCGCCAGCAGCCCCGGTGAGCGCAGCGCGCCCAGCCAGTGCGCCTCGCGGGGTGCGGAGCGCCAGGTCCGGGAGGGCTCGGAGAGGACGACGGAGAGCGCCCCCAGGACGCCCAGCGCGTTGATGACCAGCAGGGCGGCGGCGGGCGACCAGAGGGAGACCAGCACCGTCACCAGCAGCGGGCCCACGGTGAACATGACCTCCTGGGCGACGGCGTCCATGGCGTACGCCCGGTGCACCCGCTCCTCGCCGCCCAGCACGCTCGGCCACAGGGCCCGCAGACCGCCCTCCAGCGGCGGTGTGAAGACTCCGGCCACCGCCACGGCCGCGTAGGCCGGCGGAAGCGATCCCAGGCCCACCAGGGCCAGCAGGGCCATGCCCAGCGCCGACACCACGGCGGCCGGGAGCTGGACACGTGGCTGGCCGTACAGGTCCACGGCGCGGCCCAGCAGCGGCTGGCCGACCGCGGTGGCCAGCCCGTACACGGCCGCGAGCGCTCCGGCGAGGGCGTAGCTGCCGCCCTCGGCGCGGGTGAACAGCACGATCGCGACGGGGGCGGTGCCGTTCGGCAGCCGGCCCACCAGGGTTCCCGCCAGCAGGCGGGCGGCATGCCGCGCCCGGAGGATGTCCAGATATCCCGCGGCCATGTCCTGTCGCCCCTCTCCCTCGGGGGGCTCTTCCGCCACCCAGAGGTTTTACGTATAACGTCGAAGCTCATACGTACCATGTGCCCAGTCCGCAGGTCCACCTCACGGCGCCTGCCCCGACCGGCCCGGAGGCCCGAGTGACCAGCGCACCACAGCCCGTCCCGACCCGGCCCACCAGCCGCGATGTCGCGCGGGCCGCAGGCGTCTCGCAGGCCACCGTCTCCCTGGTGCTCGGCGGCAAATGGCCGGGCCGGGTCTCCGAGGCCACCGCCGAACGCGTCCGGCACGCCGCCCACGGTCTCGGCTACCGGCCCAATCTCGCCGCCCGCAGTCTGCGCCTGGGCAGCACCAGGACCGCGCTGCTGGTCGTCCCCGCGCTGACCAACGAGTTCTTCGCCCGCGTCTACACCGGCGCCGCCGAGGTCGCCGCCGAGCACGGCTTCGGCGTCGTGCTCTACCCGTCCCCCGACGGCACCGGACCGGCCCGGGATCCCTTCGCGTCGGCGAGCGCCTCCCTGGACGGCGTGATCGCCTCCTCCATGGCCGCCGGGGCGCTCGACGCGCTGCGCGGGGCCGGGCTGCCGCTGGTCATGCTCGACAGTGACCCGGCGGACAGCGGTGTCGCGGCCCGCGTCAATCTGGACGTCGCCGACGGGATGCGGCAGGTCGCGGAGCATCTGCTCGCCCTCGGCCACCGCCGCTTCGTCCATCTGGCGTCGGCGGTCGACTCCTGGACCTTCGCGGTGCGCGGCCGGGCGCTGCACGACACCCTGCGGTCGGCGCCCGGCACCTCCGTGCGGACGGTCACGGCGGCACTCAACGTCCACGAGGGCCGCATCGCGGCGGAGCACGCGCTCGCCGCCCCGGGCCCCCGCCCCACCGCGCTCGTCTGCGACGACGACATCCTGGCCGCCGGTGCCTGCAAGGCCGCCCGCAGGCTGGGCCTCCGGGTGCCCGACGACCTGTCCGTCACCGGGTTCGACGATCTGGCCCTGGCCACGGCCGTCGAGCCGGAGCTGACCACCGTGCGGCTGCCCGCCGAGGAGGTCGGGAGGCGCGGCATGGCCGCCCTGCTGGCGGTCCTGGACGACCGGCCGGCCGAGACCGGCAGTCTCCCCGTGCGCCTGATGGTCCGCGGCTCCTCGGCACCCCCGCCCGCGGACGCCCCGCGGGCATGACGATGCCCCGGCCCGCCGGAAGGGGCGGACCGGGGCACGGTCGACTGCGGTGGACCGTCCTTCGACGGACTACTCCACGTCACCGCCGGAGTCAGTGGACTCGGGCGTGTCCGCCGCGGCGGACGCGTTGCCCTCGCCCTCCTCTGTGTCGGACGGGGCGTCCGTCGGCGCGGAGCCGCCGTCCGCCTCCAGCAGCCGCGCCAGCTGCCTGCCGACGATCCGCTTGAACTTCCGCTGCTGGGGCCGCGTACGGTCCAGCACCGCGACCTCCAGGCGCTCGGCGGGGATCTCCCGCTCGCTGCCGTTGGGATCGCGCGACAGCGCCTGCACCGCCAGCTTGAGCGCCTCGGCGAGCGTCATCCCGTCGCGGTGCCGCTGGTCCAGGAAGGTGCTGATCTGCTCGGCGTTCCCGCCGACCGCGACCGAGCCGTGCTCGTCGACGATCGAGCCGTCGTGCGGCAGCCGGTAGATCTGGTCGCCGTCCGGGTCGGTGCCCACCTCGGCGACCACCAGCTCCACCTCGTACGGCTTCTCGGCCGCACTGGAGAAGATGGTGCCGAGGGTCTGCGCGTACACGTTGGCCAGCCCACGGGCCGTCACATCGTCACGGTCGTAGGTGTATCCGCGCAGATCGGCGTAGCGCACTCCGCCGATGCGGAGATTCTCGTACTCGTTGTACTTGCCGGCGGCGGCGAAGCCGATCCGGTCGTAGATCTCGCTGAACTTGTGCAGCGCGCGGGACGGGTTCTCGCCGACGAACACAATGCCGTCGGCATACTGCAGCACAACCAGGCTGCGACCACGGGCGATGCCCTTCCGGGCGTATTCCGCCCGGTCGGCCATGGCCTGCTGAGGTGAGACATAGAACGGCGTCGACACCGGTTATCCGTCCCTTTCTGTCAGTGACGAGAGCATCGGAGAAGCAGCGGAACGGGGGTCAGAGCAGCGCGGCGCGCGGGCCGTCGGGCTGCTCCAGCCGGCGTTCCAGGACCGAGCGGGCGATCTCGGAGGATTCCGCCTCGTCCAGCTTCCGGAAGCCTTCGTCGGTGATGACGGTGACGATCGGGTAGATCCGCCGGGCCACATCGGGACCGCCGGTCGCCGAGTCGTCGTCAGCGGCGTCGTACAGCGCCTGTACGACCAGGGTGAGGGCCTCCCGCTCCGTCAGCTCGCCGTGGTAGAGCTTCTTCATCGAGCTCCGGGCGAAGACCGACCCGGAGCCGGTGGCCGCGTACCCGTGCTCCTCGGAACGGCCTCCGGTGACGTCGTACGAGAAGATCCGGCCCTTCTCGCGGTCGATGTCGAAACCGGCGAAGAGCGGCACGACGGCGAGGCCCTGCATGGCCATCGCCAGGTTGCTCCGGATCATCGTGGAGAGCCGGTTCGCCTTGCCCTCCAGGGAGAGCTGGGCGCCCTCGACCTTCTCGAAGTGCTCCAGCTCCAATTGGAAGAGCTTGACCATCTCCACGGCCAGTCCGGCCGTGCCGGCGATGCCCACCGCCGAGTACTCGTCGGCCGGGAAGACCTTCTCGATGTCGCGCTGGGCGATCACATTGCCCATGGTCGCGCGCCGGTCACCGGCCAGCACCACACCACCGTCGAACGTCACCGCGACGATCGTCGTCCCGTGCGGCGCCTCGATGGCCCCCTGGAGGGGCGGCAGGTTCCGGTTGCCGGGGAGCATCCCGGGCGACTGGTCGGACAGGAAATCCATGAACGAAGAGGATCCCGGCGTCAGGAAGGCAGCTGGTAGACGCCCGGTGCTACGAGTGTTGGCTTCCACGCGTTTCCCTCCAGGTAAACGACGGCCCTGAGCAAGGCGTCAGGAACGTCTCCCAACCTGCCGATGGCCGAATTGCAGTTGATGCGGTTACGCCACGGACCCTACCCGTCCCGCGGCGGTGATCCACATGATCCGCGGGGGCAGCCGCTCGGCTCGCGGTGCCGTTTGTGCCCGCGCGGTACGGGCCCGGTCGGCCCGTACCGCGCGCACCGCTCTCCACTCCCCCGCGTTCACATCCGTGAACTACTGTCCACCCTTCTGAACAAATGACCTCACGAAATCCTCGGCGTTCTCTTCGAGCACATCATCGATCTCGTCCAGAACCGAGTCGACGTCGTCGCTCAGCTTCTCCTGGCGGTCCTTGAGGTCCTCGGAGACCTGCGCGTCCTGCGCCTGCTCCTCGACCTCCTCGGTGGAGCGCGTCGCCTTCTGCTGTCCGCCGCCGGTGTCCTTGGTCGCCATCTAGCTCACCCCGCTCGGTTCGAAGCACTTGATCAGACCCTACCCACGGGCTCCGACATCGGCCCGGTACTTTCCCTCAACGTCCGGGGGTCATCCCGATGATTCCCCGATCCCGGCCCTTTCAGCCGCCCGACAGGACCTGGACCAGCTCCTCCGCCGTGCGGCAGCGGTCCAGCAGCTCCTTGACGTGGCTGCGGGTGCCACGCAGTGGTTCCAGGGTGGGTACCCGCTGCAACGAGTCATGACCCGGCAGATCGAAGATGACCGAGTCCCAGGAGGCCGCCGCCACGTCGTCGGCGTACTGCTCCAGGCAGCGGCCGCGGAAGTAGGCCCTGGTGTCCTCCGGAGGCCTCGTACGGGCCTCCTCGACCTCGTTCTCGTCCAGCAGCCGCTTCATCTTCCCGCGGGCCGCCAGACGGTTGTACAGGCCCTTCTCGGCCCGCACATCGGCGTACTGGAGGTCCACCAGGTGCAGGCGCGCCGCGTCCCAGTCCAGGCTGTCGCGGCGGCGGTAGCCCTCCATGAGCTCCCGCTTGGCGATCCAGTCGAGCTCGCCGGACAGGCTCATCGGATCGTTCTCCAGCCGGTTGAGGGTGTCTTCCCAGCGGATCAGCACGTCCTTGGTCTGCTCGTCGGCGTCCGCCCCGTACCGCTCCTCGACGTACTTGCGGCCCAGCTCGAAGTACTCCATCTGCAGTTGCACCGCGGTGAGGGTACGGCCGCTGCGCAGCGTGATCAGGTGCTTCAGGGTCGGGTCGTGCGAGACGTGATGCAGGGTGCGCACCGGCTGGTCGACCGCGAGATCGACGTTGATGAAGCCGTCCTCGATCATCGAGAGGACCAGGGCGGTGGTACCGAGCTTGAGGTAGGTGGAGATCTCCGAGAGGTTCGCGTCCCCGATGATCACGTGGAGCCGGCGGTACTTCTCCGCGTCGGAGTGGGGTTCGTCCCGGGTGTTGATGATGGGGCGCTTGAGCGTGGTCTCCAGCCCGACCTCGACCTCGAAGTAATCGGCGCGCTGGCTGATCTGGAAACCGTGCTCGTGGCCGTCCTGGCCGATTCCCACGCGTCCCGCTCCGGTGACCACCTGGCGGGAGACGAAGAACGGGGTCAGGTGGCGCACGATGTCGGAGAACGGGGTCTCCCGCTTCATCAGGTAGTTCTCGTGCGTGCCGTACGAGGCGCCCTTGTTGTCGGTGTTGTTCTTGTAGAGGTGGATCGGCTGGGCGCCGGGAAGCTGGGCCGCGCGCTCGGCGGCCTCGGCCATGATGCGTTCGCCGGCCTTGTCCCAGAGGACCGCGTCCCGCGGATTGGTGACTTCCGGGGAGCTGTACTCCGGGTGTGCGTGGTCGACGTAGAGGCGGGCCCCATTGGTGAGGATGACATTGGCGAGGCCGATGTCCTCGTCGGTGAGCTGGCTGGAGTCCGCGGTCTCGCGGGCGAGGTCGAAACCTCGCGCGTCCCGCAGCGGGTTCTCCTCCTCGAAGTCCCAGCGGGCGCGGCGCGCCCGGTGCATCGCCGCTGCGTAGGCGTTGACGATCTGGGACGAGGTGAGCATGGCATTGGCGTTGGGGTGGCCGGGGACGGAGATCCCGTACTCCGTCTCGATGCCCATTACTCGCCGTACGGTCATGCGGCCCTCCTTGCCCGGCGGCGCTCCCTTGAGGGGCGGCGCTCAAGTACCGCTGCTTGTCGGTGCGCGTGCACTGCCCGTCCACGCACTGCGCGACCGGGCGGTACGCAAGAGCCTAGAGCGCCTCTGTGCTGGTGGGGAGATCAATTGCGTCATTGCTGCGGTGTCGCGTGATCGCGACCGAAAGCAACCGGCTGCGGATGCCCGGCGGGCATCCGCAGCCTGTCCGCGTTCTACAGGTACTGCCCGGTGTTCGCCACCGTGTCGATGGAGCGACCGGTGTCCGCGCCCTGCTTTCCGGTGACGAGCGTGCGGATGAAGACGATCCGCTCGCCCTTCTTGCCGGAGATCCTGGCCCAGTCGTCCGGGTTGGTGGTGTTCGGCAGGTCCTCGTTCTCCTTGAACTCGTCCACGCATGCCTGGAGGAGATGGGAGACGCGAAGGCCCTTCTGGCCCTGGTCGAGGAAGGCCTTGATGGCCATCTTCTTGGCCCGGTCGACGATGTTCTGGATCATCGCGCCGGAGTTGAAGTCCTTGAAGTAAAGGACTTCCTTGTCGCCGTTGGCGTACGTGACCTCGAGGAAGCGGTTCTCCTCGGACTCGGTGTACATCCGCTCGACGACCGACTGGATCATGGCGTGCGCGGCGGCTTCCTTGGAGCCGGTGTGCTCCGCGAGGTCGTCGGCGTGCAGCGGCAGCGAAGGCGTGAGGTACTTCGCGAAGATGTCCTTCGCGGCCTCCGCGTCCGGGCGCTCGATCTTGATCTTCACATCGAGGCGGCCGGGCCGCAGGATCGCGGGGTCGATCATGTCCTCGCGGTTGGAGGCGCCGATGACGATGACGTTCTCCAGGCCCTCCACGCCGTCGATCTCGGCCAGCAGCTGGGGGACGATGGTGTTCTCCACGTCCGAGCTGACGCCGGATCCACGGGTACGGAAGAGGGACTCCATCTCGTCGAAGAAGACGATGACGGGGGTGCCCTCGCTGGCCTTCTCACGGGCACGCTGGAAGACCAGGCGGATGTGCCGCTCGGTCTCGCCGACGTATTTGTTGAGGAGTTCCGGGCCCTTGATGTTGAGGAAGTAGCTCTTGCCCGCCGGCTGGCCGGTGACCTCGGCGACCTTCTTGGCAAGGGAGTTGGCGACGGCCTTGGCGATGAGCGTCTTGCCGCAGCCGGGCGGTCCGTAGAGCAGGATGCCCTTCGGTGGACGCAGTTCGTGTTCCTTGAAGAGGTCGGGGTGGAGGTAGGGGAGTTCGACCGCGTCCCGGATCAGTTCGATCTGGTCGCCCAGGCCGCCGATCTTGTTGTAGTCGATGTCCGGTACCTCTTCGAGGACGAGCTCCTCGACCTCGCTCTTGGGGACCACTTCGTAGACGTAGCCGGACCTGGGTTCGAGCAGGAGGGCGTCGCCGGGGCGGATGGTGATGTCCAGCAGCGGCTCGGCGAGCCTCACCACCCGTTCCTCGTCGGTGTGCCCGATGACCAGGGCCCGCTCGCCGTCCTCAAGGATTTCCTTGAGGGTGACGATGTCCCCGGCCCGCTCGAATTCCATGGCGTCGACCACATTGAGCGCTTCGTTGAGCATGACTTCCTGGCCGCGCCGGAGGTCGTCGAGCTCGACACTGGGACTGACGTTCACCCGGAGCTTTCGGCCTCCGGTGAAGATGTCACAGGTGCCGTCCTCATTGCCCTGAAGAAACACACCGAAACCGGCCGGCGGCTGTGCGAGCCGGTCGACTTCTTCCTTGAGGGCCACGATCTGGTCGCGGGCCTCGCGCAGTGTGTTGGCGAGCCGCTCATTCTGTGCGGACACACCTGCCAGGTTGGTCTGCAATTCGACGATCCGCTCTTCGAGAATCCTCGTATGGCGCGGAGAGTCGGCGAGCTTACGTCGCAGGACGGCGATTTCCTGCTCGAGATAGGCGACCTGGCCGGCTGGGTCATCGGACCCCCGCCCGGGCCGGATGCCGCGGTTGATGTCGTCGTCGTGGGCTGCCACGGTCCTCACCTCCTCCAAGGGGAGCTGGACGCTTCCTGACCCTACCTGGGTGGGTGATGATTGAAACCCCTAGATCACAAAGACTGCGGGGCGTGTCCGATCTTCACCCTTGCGTTCCCCCTCGTGACAGGGGAATACCCACCCTTCAACATCGGAAAGCGGCCGGTTGTATCGTCGAACCGTTCAACACCCGTCAGGGCTGGCTTCTTTTGGTTCGGATACGCAGGGAACGGCAGGAGAAATGACCGTGCAGCAGGACGCTCCCAACGGCGGCGACGCGCAGGACCTGGAGGTCTGGATCGACCAGGACCTCTGCACGGGAGACGGCATCTGTGTCCAGTACGCGCCCGAGGTCTTCGAGCTGGACATCGACGGTCTGGCCTATGTGAAGAGCTCCGACGACGAGCTGCTGCAGGACCCGGGCGCCACCACGCCCGTCCCGCTGCCGCTCCTCCAGGACGTGGTCGATTCGGCCAAGGAGTGCCCGGGAGACTGCATCCATGTCCGGCGCGTCTCGGACAGCGTCGAGGTGTACGGCCCCGAGGCCGCCTGATCCGGCGGCCACGGGTCCTCGGTCACTCGCGGTGACCGGTCAGGCGCTGCTCGGGGCGGCCCGGGTGGCGCGGACGAACGCGCCGCCCCGCCACTGCCAGGTGACCCGCTCCTGCTGGTCGGGGCAGCAACGCGGCACCGCGTCCGAGGAGTAGCCGAGCAGAGTGGCCGAAATGACTCCGTCACGCACCGCGAAATCGCCGATGCTCGTCGCCTGGGCGGGGTCCACCAGGGTCGCCACGACCCGCGGTGCGGCCCCGCTCCCGCGTGTGAGGACGTAGACGCCGCTGGGCGGGGTGCCGGAGCCGGCCGCGCAGTGGACCACCGCGACGGTCTCGGGACGGCCGTCACCGTCGAGGTCGCCGGTGGCCTGCTTGGCCACGGTGCTCTCCACTCCGCCACACTCCAGGGGGAAGTCCGCCCGGGCCGGATCGGGGGCGGTGACGGCCTCGGTGCCGTGCTGCGCCGTGGTGCGGTGCGGGGTGGAGGCAGAGGCCGTGGGGTCCGGCTGGAGCAGGCCGGCGGCCGCGACGACGGCGGCCATGGCAGCCGCGGTGGCGAGCCAGTGCAGCGGCTTGGTGTCGGTGTGCGCGAGGTCCGGGAGCTCGGAGGTCTGCACGCGGGATGTCTCCTGTGGTTCCTGTGGATCGAGGACGCCCGGGTGGGCGGAGCCACCGGTGGGACTGCCGCGGCGGCATGGGGTGGCCAGCATCGTGCCACACCTCACAGAACAGCGGAACGGTGGGGTCGGCACGGAATTCGGCCACCGAGGACGGTGTCCTCGTAGCGGCAACGAAAGGGCGCCGCCGCCGAGTTCCCGGGTCGGTCCGGGAACTCGGCGGCGGCGCCGGTGCGTTGCGCGGGTCAGCCGCGGGAGGAGCCGCTCTGGCTGCCAGGACCGTCGTAGTCCTCGCCGTAGGCGCCCTTGGCGGGGCGGCGGCGGCGCAGCGGGGCCTCCACACCGTCGGCCAGGCGGCGGGCGGTGACGAGGAAGCCGGTGTGGCCGATCATGCGGTGGTCCGGGCGGACGGCCAGGCCCTCGACGTGCCAGTTGCGGATCATCGATTCCCAGGGCTGCGGCTCGGCGAAGCAGCCGATCTCACGGATGGACTCGACGGTCCGCGCGAGCTGGGTGGTGGTGGCGACGTACGCGCACAGGATGCCGCCGGGCACCAGCGCCTTGGAGACGGCCTCCAGGCACTCCCAGGGCGCGAGCATGTCGAGGACGACACGGTCGACGTCGGTGTCCGAGAGGTTGTCCTGGAGGTCGCCGACGGTGAGCTGCCAGGCCGGGTGCGGTTCGCCGAAGTAGCGTTTCACGTTCTGCTGGGCGATCTCGGCGAAGTCCTCGCGGCGCTCGTAGGAGTGCAGCATGCCCTGGTCGCCGATGGCGCGCAGCAGGAAGGTGGAGAGCGAGCCGGAGCCGACGCCGGCCTCCACGACGCGGGCGCCGGGGAAGATGTCGGCGAAGGCCAGGATCTGCCCCGCGTCCTTGGGGTAGACCACGGCGGCGCCGCGGGGCATGGACAGGACATAGTCGGGGAGCAGGGGGCGCAGCGCGAGATAGGCGACGTTTCCCGTGGTTCGGACAACACTGCCCTCGGGAGCACCGATCAGCTCGTCGTGCGGGAAAGAACCCTTGTGGGTGTGGAAGTTCTTTCCGGCCTCGAGCGTGAAGGTGTAGTGGCGTCCCTTGGGATCGGTGAGCTGGACCTGGTCCCCGACCTTGAAGGGCCCGCGTCGGCGGGCGGCACCGGTCGGTTCAGACATGTGACCAGCGTACCGGTGATTCCCCGGGCTCCGACCGCGAGCCCGGGGCGGGACCGGGCGGTCAGGCGGCGGGCCTGGCCAGGGCGGCGACGAACGCGCGTTCGACGTCGGCGGTGGAGAGTACGCCGTAGATCTCGCCGGTCTCCTCCAGGACGAGGTACTCGGTGGCCGGGCTGGCCTTGAGCCGGTCCAGGAGCGCCTCACCGGCCAGCTCGGCGGAGACCTTCATGCCCTCGGTGAGGTCCTGGGCAAG
Organism: Streptomyces sp. NPDC007164; assembly: GCF_040634135.1. Taxonomy (NCBI): domain Bacteria; kingdom Bacillati; phylum Actinomycetota; class Actinomycetes; order Kitasatosporales; family Streptomycetaceae; genus Streptomyces; species Streptomyces sp. NPDC007164. The sequence goes on along the minus strand of NZ_JBEYFB010000006.1, from coordinate 23,923 downwards.
GCCGCTGACGGCGACCCAGGGGCGGCGGTGTTCCGGCACGGCGACGATGGCCGTCTCGCGGACGATGCCCTTCGGTTCGCCGTGTCCGTCGACGACGACGAGGGCGCGGGCGCCCGCCTCGTTGGCCCGGCGCAGCGCCTCGGAGAGCGGGGTGGCGGACTCCACCGGGACGGCACGCCGGGTGAGGGTGCGGGCGCGCAGCTCGGGAAGGTGTTCGCGCAGGCGGGCCATGCGCAGGCTGTTGCCCGCCCCGGTCCAGATGATCGCGGCGAGGATGGCGGCGAGCAGCGCGTCGGTGATGGTGTCCATGCCACTGAGTTCACCGGGGTCGTTGCCGAAGGTCCCGGTGTGGGTGAGCAGCGGCAGGCCGACCAGGGTGACGACGGCGAGGGCGCGGCCGACCCAGGCGGCGGCGACGGTGCCGCTCATCGGGCGTCCGGTGATCTTCCAGACGACCGCGCGGAGCATCCGTCCGCCGTCCAGCGGGAGGCCCGGCAGGAGGTTGAAGGCGGCCACCAGGAGGTTGGAGATCATCAGCCCGGCGAGCAGGACACCGGGCACGGTGCCCGGGGCGACGAACAGCATCCCGATGTAGAAGACGCCCGCGAGCACCAGGGAGAGCAGCGGTCCGACGAAGGCGAGCAGGAATTCGCGGCCCGGGGTCTCGGACTCCTTCTCGATCTCGGAGACGCCGCCGAAGAACTGGAGCTGGATGCGGCGCACCGGCAGCTTGTAGCGCAGCGCCACGACGGTGTGTGCGAGTTCGTGGACGAGCACCGAGGCGTAGAAGGCGATCGCGAAGAAGAGGGAGACCAGGTAGCGCGCCGTGCCCAGCTCGGGCAGCACCCGGTCGAGCTGGCCGCCGAAGACCCAGGTGATCAGTGCGGCCACGAGGAACCAGCTGGGCGCGACGTACACCGGCACGCCGAACGGGCGGCCCATGAGAAGGCCGCCTCCGGGCTCTTCGGGGCGCTGCGGTCCGCCCTTGCCGGGGCCGGTTCCGGGAGGCGTTCCCCCTGCACCGGGCTGCGGCCGCCCGCTGTCGCCGCTCTCGTCCACGGGGTCCCTTCGGTCGGTGCCCTACGGCACGATCATGCAGTGTTCGAGGCTGTGTGGTCGATGGTATGCCGACCGCTGTCAGTGGCGGGCCGTAGGGTCTTCGACATGACCTCCCTGCCGCGGCCCGCTCAGCCGCCTTCGTCCCTGTCGCCGTCGCGGGCGAGCGATTTCATGCAGTGTCCGCTGCTGTACCGCTTCCGGGTCATCGACAAGCTGCCGGAGAAGCCCAGCGAGGCGGCTACCCGGGGCACGCTCGTCCATGCGGTGCTGGAGCGCCTGTTCGACAATCCCGCGGTGGAACGCACGGCGGGCCGGGCCACGGCGCTGGTCCCCGCCCAGTGGGACCGGCTGCTGGAGTCCAGGCCGGAGCTGTCGGAGCTGTTCGCCGAGGACGCCGGGGGCGAGCGGCTGGCGCGCTGGCTCTCGGAGGCGGAGGGCCTGGTGGAGCGGTGGTTCTCGCTGGAGGATCCGACGCGCCTGGAGCCCGCCGAGCGCGAGCTGTTCGTGGAGACGGAGCTGGAGTCGGGCCTGCGGCTGCGCGGGGTGATCGACCGGATCGACGTGGCGCCGACGGGCGAGGTCCGGATCGTCGACTACAAGACGGGGAAGGCTCCGCGCCCGGAGTACGCGGAGGGCGCGCTCTTCCAGATGAAGTTCTACGCCCTGGTGATCTGGCGGCTGAAGGGTGTGGTGCCGCGCCGGCTCCAGCTCGTCTACCTCGGTAGCGGGGACATCCTGACGTACGACCCGGTGGTGGCGGACCTGGAGCGGGTGGAGCGCAAGCTGCTGGCGCTGTGGGACGCGATCCGGCTGGCCACGGAGACGGGCGAGTGGCGGCCCCGGCCGACGAAGCTCTGCGGCTGGTGCGACCACCGGTCGGTCTGTCCCGAATTCGGTGGCACCCCCCCGGTCTATCCGTTGACGGCCCGCCCGGCCGAGGCGGCGCAGGATGTGCAGGGCAGAATGGATCCGGTCCATGCTGAGGCCGGCCGGCCTGTGGCCCTCGAAGGACCTTGAAGGAGACCCTGTGGCTATCCGCGTCCTACTGGTCGACGACCAACCGCTGCTGCGCACCGGCTTCCGGATGATTCTGGAGGCGGAAGGCGATCTCGCGGTGGTGGGTGAGGCCGGTGACGGTCTCCAGGCTCTCGACCAGGTGCGGGCGTTGCAGCCCGATGTGGTGCTGATGGACATCCGCATGCCGCGGATGGACGGCGTCGAGGCGACCCGCCAGATCACCGGACCGGGCCGCGACGGCCCGGCGAAGGTGCTGGTGCTGACCACGTTCGATCTCGACGAGTACGTGGTGGAGGCGCTGCGCGCCGGTGCCAGCGGCTTCCTGCTGAAGGACGCTCCGGCCAATGAGCTGGTGCAGGCCATCCGGGTGGTCGCGGCGGGCGAGGCGACGCTCGCCCCGAGCATCACCCGCAGGCTCCTCGACAAGTACGCGGACCATCTGCCGTCCGGCGAGGAGCCGCTGCCCGACACCCTGCACACGCTGACCGACCGCGAGGTCGAGGTGCTGAAGCTGGTGGCCCGCGGCCTGTCGAACGCGGAGATCGCCGCGGATCTGTTCGTCAGTGAGACGACGGTCAAGACGCATGTCGGCCATGTGCTGACCAAGCTCGGGCTGCGCGACCGTGTGCAGGCCGCGGTGTACGCGTACGAGAGCGGTCTGGTCCGTCCCGGCGCCCAGTGAGCGGAGCAGGGAGGGCGGCGCCCGCGGCCGGGCGGCCGGGGGCGCCGTCCATGCTCAGACGCGGCCGTCGCCCAGTTCCCAGAGCTGGAGTTCCGCGGAGGAGTTGACCGCCCACTCGACGCCGGTGAGGTCCTCGCGGGAGGCGACGTACTGCTTGCCCTGCCAGATCGGCAGTACCGGGACGTCGTCGGCGACGATGTCCTGGAGCTGCTGGAAGGCCTTGGCCGAGGCGCTGCGGTCGGTCTCGCCGCGGGACTGCGGAATGAGCGTCTTCTGGGCCCGCACCGACCTGTAGGGCGAGTTGAGGAAGTTGTTCCTGTCGAGGAACGGCGCCATGAAGTTGTCGGGGTCCGGGAAGTCGGGGAACCAGCCCATGCCGTAGACGGCGTAGTCGCCGCGCAGCTGTGCCGGGCGGTACTTCGCCCAGGGGCTTCCCTGGACGCTGATGTCGAACAGTCCGGTGTCGTCGAACTGCTTCTTCAGCGTTCCGAACTCGGCGGCGGTGCCCGCGCCGACGCGGTCGGTCGGGTAGTGGAGCGTGAGCTTCACCGGGGTGTCGACGCCCGCGGCGTTCAGGATCGCCGCGGCCTTCGTGGTGCTGGGTTCGTTGTACTTGTTGTAAAACGCGTTGGCGTGCGCGGTGATGCCGGACGGGATCAGCGAGTACAGCGGCTCGGCCGTGGTGCCGTACACCTTGCTCGCGATTTCGCCGCGGTCGACGACCTGGGCCATGGCCTGGCGGACGGCCTTCTTCTTCACGGCCGGGTCATTGGTGTTGAAGCCCAGGAAATGGATGGCGAGGCCGGGCATCTCGGTGAGCTTGATGCCGTCCTTGGGCTTTACCAGCATCTGCTGGGACTGCTCGGGCGACATGGTGCGGGCCATCATGTCGATCTTCCGGTCGTCGAGGGCCTTGCCCATGACCACCGGGTCGGGGAAGACGTCCAGCTCGGCCTTCTCGTTCCGTATCTTCAGATCCCCCTTGTAGTGAGGGTTCCTGGTGAAGAGCACCTTGACGATCTGATTGTGCTCGACTTCCGGCTTCATGGTGTACGGGCCGGAGCCGTTCACCTGGAATCCGTTGCGCGCGGACTTCGCCGCGTACTGGCTCCGCGGCACGATCCCGGCGACCGGGGTGGCGAGCTTGTACGGAAACGTGGCGTCCGGCGCGCGAAGGTGGAAGACGACCTCCTGCTCGCCCTGTGTCTCGACCGTGTCTATGTTGTCGAGCAGGGCGACGGGCCCGTTGGGGGCATCGATGCGGATGACGCGGTCGATGGAGTACTTCACGTCCTCGGCGGTCAGGGCCTTGCCGTCGGCGAACTTCAGACCGCCGCGCAGCTTGCAGCGGTAGCTCTCGTTCTGCGTGTCCGTGAAGGTGCAGCTCTCCGCGGCCTCCGGCACCGGCTCGCCGCCGCCACGCGGCACGTGCACCAGGGTTTGCACGGTCTGCCGGAGCACGTTCCACACGCCGGCTTCGTAGCCGATGGCGGGATCGAGCGGCGCGGGGTTGTCCTTCGAGGCGACGAACTTGTCCGTGGTGCCGACAACGATGGCGGCGTTGCCATCGCTCCCGTCGCCCGACGCGCCGCAGGCGGCGAGTACGGGCGCGAGCAGGCCGACGACGGCCGGCAGCACCAGAGTCTTGCGGTTCATCTTGGACGCTCTCCCTCATCCGGGCATTGAGAAAGCGACATTAGTAGGCATCGTCGGCAATGCCGGACCGGAGAACTGCCGGTGCGTAATCGGATGGTGATGCGAATTAGCGGCGAGCCGTTTTCCCACCCCGGGAATGTTTCACGGATATCCGGATGAACCCGGACAATCAAACGTCTCGAAACGGGCGGCCCTTGGGGTCCTGAAAGCCCTCCGGGCCATTCCTGGGTGACAAAGCTCACGCCCCGGGACGTTCGAATCCTTTATTCGAGCACCGGCTCACTCACGCACATACGACAGAAAATGCACCATCCACCGCCGAGAGCTTTTCCATTCATTCACAGAAATACTCTCGGTATGCGGATCAATGGTTTCCCGTGACCAGGCCCCGGAGAAAAGCGAGATCGACTTCTTCGAGGGAACGTACGACCACCCGGCCGGACGCGGGGGCGATCGGGGCGACGGACGGTACGGCGACCACCCGGCAGCCCGCCGCCTCCGCGGCCGCGACACCGGTCGCGGTGTCCTCGATGACCGCACAGCGCTCGGGATCCGCGCCGAAACCGGAAGCGGCGGTGAGGTACGGCTCCGGATGCGGCTTGGTACGGGCGACCTCGTCGCCCGCGACGGTGAGGGCGAAGTGGTGGCTGCCCACCGATTCCAGGACCCGGTCGATGATCCGCCGGTGCGAGGCGGAGACCAGGGCCGTGGGGATCTCGTGCCTGACCAGCTCGGCCAGCAGCCGGGCCGCGCCCGGCATCAGCGGCACACCGCGGCCGATGCGCTTCTCGAAGCGGTCGTTGAGCAGCACGGTCAGCTCGTCGAGAGTGATGTCCGCGCCGGTGACGTCCATGAGGTAGCCGGCGCTGCGGGTCATCGGCCCGCCGACCACCACGTCCCGCCAGGCTTCGTCGAGCCGGTGCCCGAGCTCGGCGAAGACCTCCACCTCCGCGTCCCACCAGAATCCCTCGGTGTCGACGAGGGTGCCGTCCATGTCGAGAAGGACGGCCTGGAGCGCGGCGCCTTCGGCCGTGCGGGTCAAAGACGCGGGGACCGTGCTGGTCATCCGGCACACCTTCCATAGGGACGAGAAGGCCGGCCGCCGTTTCCCGTGGGAAGGGCGACCGGCCTGCACTGGACCGACAAGTGTACGACTTGTCCTGCTACCGCGCGTTGAACATCGTCTTACCGCGCGTTGAAGTACTTCGCCTCCGGGTGGTGGATGACGATCGCGTCGGTGGACTGCTCCGGATGCAGCTGGAACTCCTCCGAGAGATGCACCCCGATCCGCTCGGGCTGGAGCAGCTCGGCGATCTTCGCCCGGTCCTCCAGATCGGGGCAGGCACCGTAGCCGAGGGAGAAGCGCGCGCCCCGGTACTTCAGCGCGAACATGTCCTCGACGTCGGAGGGGTCCTCGCCACCGAAGCCCAGCTCGGCGCGGACGCGGGCGTGCCAGTACTCGGCGAGGGCCTCGGCCAGCTGCACGGACAGGCCGTGCAGCTCCAGGTAGTCACGGTAGGAGTTGGCCTCGAAGAGCTTCGCGGTCTCGCCGCCGATCTTCGAGCCGACGGTGACGACCTGGAGGCCGATCACGTCCGTCTCGCCGGACTCCTCGGGGCGGAAGAAGTCCGCGAGGCAGAGGCGGCGGCCGCGGCGCTGGCGCGGGAAGGTGAAGCGGGTCCGCTCGGAGCCGTCCTCGTGGAGCAGGATCAGGTCGTCGCCCTTGGAGACGCACGGGAAGTAGCCGTAGACCACGGCGGCTTCCAGGAGGTTCTCGGTGTGGAGTTTGTCGAGCCAGCCGCGCAGGTGCGGGCGGCCCTCGGTCTCCACCAGCTCCTCGTACGTCGGTCCGTCGCCGGCGCGGGCCTGCTTGAGTCCCCACTGGCCCTTGAAGAGGGCGCCCTCGTCGAGCCAGGACGCGTACTCCTTGAGCTGGATGCCCTTGATGACCCGGGTGCCCCAGAAGGGGGGCTCGGGCACCGGGTTGTCGACCGCGACGTCGGAGCGGACGCCCTCCTGCGGCTCGTCCACCTCCAGCACCGCCGTGTCCCGCTTGGGCACCCGGCGCTGCTTCAGCTCGGGCAGCACCGCGCCCGGGACGCCTCGTTTGACCGCGATCAGCGCGTCCATCAGCCGCAGCCCCTCGAAGGCATCGCGGGCGTAGCGGACCTCGCCCTCGTAGATCTCGTGGAGGTCCTGCTCGACGTAGGCCCGGGTGAGGGCCGCGCCGCCGAGGATGACGGGGAAGTCGGCGGCCAGCTTGCGCTGGTTCAGCTCCTCCAGGTTCTCCTTCATGATCACGGTGGACTTCACCAGGAGACCGGACATGCCGATGACGTCGGCACGGTGCTCCTCGGCGGCCTCCAGGATCGCGGAGACGGGCTGCTTGATGCCGAGGTTGACGACGTTGTAGCCATTGTTGGACAGGATGATGTCGACGAGGTTCTTGCCGATGTCGTGGACGTCGCCGCGGACGGTGGCCAGGACGATGGTGCCCTTGCCCTCGGCGTCGGACTTCTCCATGTGCGGTTCGAGGTGCGCCACGGCGGTCTTCATGACCTCGGCGGACTGGAGCACGAAGGGCAGCTGCATCTGGCCGGAGCCGAAGAGCTCGCCGACGACCTTCATGCCCTCCAGGAGGGTGTCGTTGACGATGTCGAGGGCCGGGCGGGTCCGCAGCGCCTCGTCGAGGTCGCTCTCCAGGCCGTTCTTCTCGCCGTCGATGATGCGGCGCTGAAGCCGCTCGTCGAGCGGCAGGGCCAGCAGTTCTTCGGCCTTGCCCGCCTTCATCGACTTGGTGCTGACGCCCTCGAACAGCTCCATGAGCTTCTGGAGCGGGTCGTAGCCCTCGGCGCGGCGGTCGTGAATGAGGTCGAGGGCGACCTTGACCTGCTCCTCCTCCAAGCGGGCGATCGGCAGGATCTTGGAGGCGTGGACGATCGCGGAGTCGAGTCCGGCCTTGACGCACTCGTCGAGGAAGACGGAGTTCAGCACGACGCGGGCGGCCGGGTTGAGACCGAAGGAGATGTTGGACAGGCCCAGCGTGGTCTGCACATCGGGGTGGCGCTTCTTCAGCTCGCGGATCGCCCCGATGGTGGCGATGCCGTCGCCGCGGGACTCCTCCTGGCCGGTGCAGATGGTGAAGGTCAGCGCGTCGATGAGGATGTCGGACTCGTGGATGCCCCAGTTGCCGGTCAGGTCCTCGATGAGCCGCTCGGCGATGGCGACCTTGTGCTCGACGGTCCGGGCCTGGCCCTCCTCGTCGATGGTCAGCGCGATCAGCGCGGCGCCGTGCTCGGCGGCCAGCGCGGTGACCTTGGCGAACCGGGACTCGGGCCCGTCGCCGTCCTCGTAGTTGACCGAGTTCAGGACGGCGCGGCCGCCCAGCTTCTCCAGACCGGCCCGCAGGACGGGCAGCTCCGTGGAGTCCAGCACGATCGGGAGGGTGGACGCGGTGGCGAACCGGCCGGCCAGCTCCTCCATGTCGGCGACACCGTCGCGGCCCACGTAGTCGACGCAGAGGTCGAGCATGTGCGCGCCCTCGCGGATCTGGTCCCGGGCCATCTCCACGCAGTCGTCCCAGCGGGCGTCGAGCATGGCCTCGCGGAACTTCTTCGACCCGTTGGCGTTCGTACGCTCGCCGATCGCCAGGTACGAGGTGTCCTGGCGGAACGGCACGGTCTGGTAGAGGGAGGCGGCGCCCGGCTCGGGGTGCGGGGTGCGGGGGGTGACGGCCACGCCCCGGACCCGCTCGACGACCTGGCGCAGGTGTTCCGGAGTCGTGCCGCAGCAGCCGCCGACCAGCGAGAGGCCATACTCCCGGACGAAGGTCTCCTGCGCGTCAGCGAGCTCGGCCGGGGACAGCGGGTAGTGCGCGCCGTCCTTGCCGAGGACGGGGAGGCCGGCGTTGGGCATGCAGGAGAGCGGGATGCGGGAGTGCCGGGCGAGGTAGCGCAGGTGCTCGCTCATCTCGGCGGGGCCGGTGGCGCAGTTCAGGCCGATGAGGTCGATGCCGAGGGGTTCCAGGGCGGTGAGCGCCGCGCCGATCTCGGAGCCGAGCAGCATGGTGCCGGTCGTCTCGACGGTCACGGAGCAGATCACCGGGAGGTTGGCCCCGGTGGCCTCCAGGGCGCGGCGGGCGCCGATGACGGAGGCCTTGGTCTGGAGCAGGTCCTGGGTGGTCTCGATCAGCAGGGCGTCGGCGCCACCGGCGATCATGCCCTCGGCGTTCTGCTGGTAGGCGTCGCGGAGCCTGGTGTACGGGGCATGGCCCAGCGTCGGCAGCTTCGTGCCCGGTCCCATCGAGCCGAGCACCCAGCGCTGCTGTCCGGTGGAGGCGGTGAACTCGTCCGCGACCTCTCGGGCGATGCGCGCGCCGGACTCGGAGAGTTCGAAGACCCGCTCGGGAATGTCGTACTCGCCCAGGGCCGCCAGGTTGGCGCCGAACGTGTTCGTCTCGACGCAGTCCACGCCGGCGGCGAAGTACTCCTGGTGCACCGAGCGCACGATGTCGGGGCGGGTGACGTTCAGGATCTCGTTGCAGCCTTCGAGGTTCTCGAAGTCCTCAAGCGTGGGGTCCTGTGCCTGGAGCATGGTGCCCATGGCACCGTCGGCCACCACCACGCGGGTGGCGAGCGCCTCGCGGAGGGCTTCGGCTCGGTTCCGGCTGTCGGCGGAAGGGGTCGGCGACGAGGCCATGGATGTACTCCCTGGGATGCGACGGCTGTCGGCTTTGCGTCTTCGGTGGAAGGCGCACCAGGCCAGCCTAGCCGGGCGGCGCCCGGGGCCGTCACTCCGTCCCACGGAACGGACTGCATGCTGTGCGGGGGATGTCCCGATCGGAGCGGTGTCGCGGTTTTGGCACACGATCGAGCAATGGTCGGCATCGACCGATAGTGTTCAGCATTGTCGAACCGAGGTGGAGGAGTACGGCGCGATGGCCAAGAACATCCAGTCGCTGGAGCGGGCGGCGGCGATGCTGCGCCTGCTGGCAGGTGGCGAGCGTCGGCTGGGGCTCTCCGACATCGCCTCTTCACTGGGCCTGGCCAAGGGCACCGCGCACGGCATCCTGCGCACGCTCCAGCACGAGGGCTTCGTGGAGCAGGACACCGCCTCCGGCCGCTACCAGCTGGGCGCCGAGCTGCTGCGCCTGGGCAACAGCTATCTGGACGTCCACGAGCTGCGGGCCCGCGCGCTCGTGTGGACGGACGACCTGGCCCGCTCCAGCGGCGAGAGCGCCCATCTGGGCGTACTGCACCAGCAGGGCGTCCTGATCGTCCACCACGTATTCCGCCCCGACGACAGCCGGCAGGTCCTGGAGGTCGGGGCCATGCAGCCGCTGCACTCCACGGCCCTGGGCAAGGTGCTCTCGGCGTACGACCCGGTGGCGCACACCGAGGCGATGGAGGCCGAGCGGCAGCCCTTCACGCCGCGCACCGTCACCGATCCGGAGGAGTTCGAGGCGATGCTCGACCTGATCCGGGCGCGCGGCTGGGCGGCCGATGTGGAGGAGACCTGGGAGGGCGTGGCCGCGGTGGCCGCCCCGATCCACGACCGGCGGCGGATGCCGGTCGGCGCGGTGGCGGTGACCGGTGCGGTGGAGCGGGTCTGCGCGGACGGGGAGCTGCGCCCCGAGCTGATCGCGGCGGTGCGCGACTGTGCCCGGGCGGTCTCCAGGGACCTGGGCGCCGGGCGCTTCTGACCGCTGCGGCGGCGCGCCACCCGGTAACGATCGAGTTATAGGCCACACAACCCTTGACGCCCGATTCGCCTGGGTGAAGCATTGCCGTTCATCGGTCGGCATTGTCGAACACCAAACGGAAAATCGCGTTAGGGTGTGGCAGCGCCAAGGGCCGGAAAACGCCCTCCCACGAGGGCGCGGACCACCGGAGGGACCCGGGGTTCGGCTTCCCTGGACGAAGGACAAAGGAGTCGCGGGTGTCCAGCTCCGACATCTTCATCGGCGAGACCATAGGTACCGCCGTGCTCATCCTGCTCGGCGGCGGTGTCTGTGCCGCCGTCACTCTCAAGCGCTCCAAGGCGCAGAACGCCGGCTGGCTGGCCATCACCTTCGGGTGGGGTTTCGCGGTGCTGACCGGCGCGTATCTGGCCGGTGGCGTTTCCGGCGCGCACCTCAACCCGGCGGTCACGATCGGTCTCGCGATCGAGGGCGGCACCAAGTGGAGCGATGTTCCGCTCTACCTCGGCTCCCAGTTGTTCGGCGCGATGATCGGCGCGGTGCTGGTCTGGCTGACGTACTACGGGCAGTTCCGGGCGCACCTCACGGATCCGGAGATCGTGGGGGCCCAGACGGGTGAAGAGGGCATGGTCGACAAGGCCGCCGCGCCGAAGGCCGGCCCGGTCCTGGGCATCTTCTCCACCGGCCCCGAGATCCGGCACGCCGTGCAGAACCTGGTCACGGAGATCATCGCCACCCTCGTGCTGGTCCTGGCGATCCTCACCCAGGGCCTGAACAACGAGGGCAACGGCCTGGGCACGCTCGGCGCGATGGTCACCGCTCTGGTGGTCGTCGGGATCGGCCTCTCGCTCGGCGGCCCGACGGGCTACGCGATCAACCCGGTTCGCGACCTCGGTCCGCGTATCGTGCACGCGCTGCTGCCGTTGCCGAACAAGGGCGGTTCCGACTGGGGCTACGCGTGGATCCCGGTCGCCGGACCGCTCATCGGCGGCGCGATCGCGGGCGGGCTCTACAACGTCGCCTTCGCCTGAGCCGCGGCGCCCAGAGCCCCGACCCTCACGACCACACAGACTTCCGGGAGCACACCGTGACCGACGCACACACCACCGGCCCGTTCATCGCGGCCATCGACCAGGGCACCACCTCCAGCCGCTGCATCGTCTTCGACAAGGACGGCCGGATCGTCTCCGTCGACCAGAAGGAGCACGAGCAGATCTTCCCGAAGCCGGGCTGGGTGGAGCACGACGCGACCGAGATCTGGGAGAACGTCCAGGAGGTCGTGGCCGGCGCCATCGTCAAGGCGGGCATCACGGCCGCCGACGTGAAGGCGATCGGCATCACCAACCAGCGCGAGACCACGCTGCTCTGGGACAGGAACACCGGTGAGCCGGTCCACAACGCCCTCGTCTGGCAGGACACCCGGACGGACGCGCTCTGCAAGGAGCTCGGCCGCAACGTCGGGCAGGACCGTTTCCGCCGCGAGACCGGGCTGCCGCTCGCCTCGTACTTCGCCGGTCCCAAGGTCCGCTGGCTGCTCGACAACGTCGAGGGGCTGCGCGAGCGCGCCGAGCGCGGCGACATCCTCTTCGGCACCATGGACTCCTGGGTCATCTGGAACCTGACCGGCGGCACCGAAGGCGGCGTCCACGTCACCGACGTCACCAACGCCTCGCGCACCCTCCTGATGAACCTGCACGAGATGCGGTGGGACGAGCGGATCCTCCAGTCCATGGAGATCCCGGCCGCGCTGCTCCCCGAGATCCGTTCCTCCGCCGAGGTGTACGGCAAGGCCAAGGGCGGCGTGCTCGACGGGGTTCCCGTGGCGTCCGCGCTCGGCGACCAGCAGGCGGCGCTCTTCGGCCAGACCTGCTTCTCCGAGGGCGAGGCCAAGTCCACGTACGGCACCGGCACCTTCATGCTGATGAACACCGGTGAGACGCCCGTCAACTCGTACAACGGGCTGCTGACGACCGTGGGGTACCGGATCGGCGACCAGAAGCCGGTCTACGCCCTGGAGGGCTCCATCGCCGTCACCGGTTCGCTGGTGCAGTGGATGCGCGACCAGATGGGCCTGATCAAGTCCGCGGCCGAGATCGAGACCCTGGCCTCCTCGGTCGAGGACAACGGCGGCGCGTACTTCGTGCCCGCGTTCTCCGGACTGTTCGCCCCGTACTGGCGCTCCGACGCCCGCGGTGTCATCGCCGGTCTGACCAGGTACGTCACCAAGGCGCACATCGCCCGTGCCGTCCTGGAGGCCACCGCCTGGCAGACCCGCGAGATCACCGACGCCATGACCAAGGACTCGGGGGTCGAGCTGGCCGCCCTCAAGGTCGACGGCGGCATGACCTCCAACAACCTGCTGATGCAGACGCTCGCCGACTTCCTGGACGCACCCGTGGTGCGGCCGATGGTCGCCGAGACGACCTGCCTCGGCGCCGCCTACGCCGCCGGTCTCGCCGTCGGCTTCTGGCCGGACACCGACGCGCTGCGCGCCAACTGGCGCCGGGCCGCCGAGTGGACCCCCCGCATGGACGCGGACACCCGCGACCGCGAGTACAAGAGCTGGCTCAAGGCCGTAGAACGTTCCATGGGCTGGCTCGACGAGAACACTGTCGAGGAGTAATCAACCATGACCACCCTGCAGAGCGTCCCGGCCCTCGGGACCCACCCGGCCTCCGGCTCCCTCCCGAGCCGTGCCGAAACCCGGGAGCAGCTGTCCAAGGCTGCGTACGACCTCCTGGTGATCGGTGGCGGCATCCTGGGCATCTCCACCGCCTGGCACGCCGCGCAGTCCGGGCTGCGGGTGGCCCTGGTGGACGCCGGCGACTTCGCCGGCGCCACCTCCTCCGCCTCCTCCAAGCTGCTCCACGGCGGTCTGCGCTACCTGCAGACCGGCGCGGTGAAGCTGGTGGCGGAAAACCACTTCGAGCGCCGTGCGGTGTCCCGCCAGGTGGCCCCCCACCTGGCCAATCCGCTCACCTTCTACCTGCCGGTCTACAAGGGCGGCCCGCACGGCGCGGCCAAGCTCGGCGCGGGGGTGTTCGCCTACTCCGCGCTCTCCGCGTTCGGTGACGGCGTCGGGCATGTCATCAGCCCGGCGAAGGCGCGGCGCGACGTGCCCGAGCTGCGCACGGACGGCCTGAAGGCCGTCGCGGTCTACGGCGACGACCAGATGAACGACGCCCGGATGGCGCTGATGACGGTGCGCGCGGCCGTCGACGCGGGTGCGGTCGTCCTCAACCACGCGGCGGTGACCGGGCTGCGGTTCACCGAGGGCCGGGTGACCGGCGCCGACCTCGAAGACCGTCTGGACGGCACGGAGTTCGGCGTCAACGCCCGTCTCGTGCTGAACGCCACCGGGCCGTGGGTCGACCACCTGCGCAGGATGGAGAACCCGGACGCGGCGCCTTCCATACGCCTGTCCAAGGGCGCGCACCTCGTCCTGAAGCGCACCCGCCCGTGGAAGGCCGCGCTGGCCACCCCGATCGACAAGTACCGCATCACGTTCGCCCTGCCGTGGGAGGACATGCTGCTGCTCGGCACGACGGACGAGGTGTACGAGGGCGATCCCGCGGATGTCGCGGTCAACGAGAAGGACACCGCGCAGATCCTCGACGAGGCGGCGTTCTCCATCCGGGACCAGCAGCTCTCGCGCGATCTGATCACGTACTCCTTCGCCGGTCTGCGGGTGCTGCCGGGCGGCCCCGGCGACACCTCCAAGGCCAAGCGCGAAACGGTCGTGACGGAGGGCCGGGGCGGGATGCTCTCGGTCGCGGGCGGCAAGTGGACGACGTTCCGCCACATCGGCCGTACGGTGATGAACAAGCTGGCCGCACTCCCCGGGCACCCGCTCGCCGAGGACATGGAGCCGATCTCGCACCTGCCGAAGAAGCTCCCGCTGCCCGGCATCGCCAACCCGAACGCGGTGGCGCACCGGCTGCTGATCGATGGCGGCACGCCCGGCCCCCGGATGTCGGCCGACACCGCCCGGCACCTCGCCACGCACTACGGTTCGCTCTCCTTCGACATCGCCCGGATGGCGAACGAGAACCCGGCGCTGGCCGAGCGCATCCACCCGGACGCGCCGGAGATCTGGGCGCAGGTCGCCTACGCCCGTGACCACGAGTGGGCCGAGACGGCGGACGACGTGCTGCGCCGCCGCACGACGCTGACGATCCGGGGCCTGGCGACGGACGAGATCCGGGCCGGCGTCGAGTCCGTGCTCGGCGACCGCGACTGACCGGACCGGACCTACGGCAAGGGGCGGCTCCCGCGAGGGAGACCGCCCCTTCCCGCGTGTCCGGAACGGCGCGGTCGGCCGACCCGCCACACGGCCGCCATACGGGTGCAATACGGCACAGGGACAGTTGAGCCATGAAGTTCTCCGTGCTCTCCCTCATCGGCCACGCCCCGCACCCGCTGAACCACCGGCTCCCCTCCCCCGCCGAGCGGTTCGAGGAAGTGATCGGGACCGGAGTCGTCGCGGAACGGCTGGGTTTCGACGCGTACGCGATCGGCGAACGGCACGCGGGTCCCTTCCTCTCGTCCAGCCCGGGGGTGGTGCTCGGCGCGCTGGCGGCCCGTACCTCCACGATCCGGCTGCTGACCGGTGTCACGGTGCTCGCGATCCTCGATCCGGTGCGGGTGGCCGAGGAGTTCGCGACGCTCGACCAGATCTCCGGCGGCCGGGTCGAGCTGGTCGTCGGAAAGGGCGCGGAGGCCGGTCACTTCGACCTCTTCGGGCTCGACGAGGAGCGGCAGTGGGATCTCCAGCGGGAGAAGTACGAACTGCTGCGGCGGCTGTGGAGCGAGGAGGGCGTCGACTGGGCGGGCGAGTTCCGGCCCGCGCTGAAGAACACCACGACCCTGCCGCGCCCGTACGCCGGGCCGCCGCGCGTCTGGCACGGCTCGGCGACCAGCCTCGACTCCCCCGAACTGGCGGCGCGCCACGGCGATCCGCTGTTCACCGCCAATGCGATCCAGCCCCGTGCGGCGTACGCCCGGCTGATCGGCCACTACCGGGAGCGCTTCGAGGCGTACGGTCACGATCCGGCCCGCGCGCATGTGGCCGCGGGCTCGGGCGGGCTGCTGATCGCCGATAGCTCGCAGCAGGCGGTGGAGCGCTACAAGGAGCTGTACGAGGCGAGGGTCGCGCAGTCCTTCCGGCCGCACCTGGAGGGGAAGGCCGGGTACAACACACCGTTCCGCACCATCGAGGGGGC
Source organism: Streptomyces sp. NPDC007164 (assembly GCF_040634135.1). NCBI lineage: Bacteria > Bacillati > Actinomycetota > Actinomycetes > Kitasatosporales > Streptomycetaceae > Streptomyces > Streptomyces sp. NPDC007164. Next base: position 8,589 of record NZ_JBEYFB010000006.1, on the reverse strand, counting down.
CATCGCGGACGGGCCCCAGCTGATCGGCAGCCCGCAGCAGATCATCGACAAGATCCTCGGCTGGCACGAGGTGTACGGGCACGACCTCCAGTCCGTCACCGTGGACGGCTTCGGGCAGGGCGCGGACGAGCAGACCGAGACGCTCCAGCGGTTCGCGGAGGAGATCGCTCCGGTGGTGCGGCGCGAGGCGCCGTCCGCGCTCTGGGACTGAGGCCCGGGGGCGTCGGCCGCCCGCACCCGGGACGACCTGCGGCAGACCTGGTTCATCCGCTCTTCCGACCCGCATAATGAAGAGATACATCGGATGTCTGAACCCGGTTCTGATACTCGGTTCTGATACCCAGTTCTGATACCGGTTCCGATACCGGTTCTGATTCCAGTCCGGATCCAGGAGGACCGTCATGGCTGTCACCGACGAGGCGATCGAGAAGATCAAGGGAATGATCGTCTCGGGTGCGCTGCGCCCCGGCGACCGGCTCCCCAAGGAGAGCGAACTCGCGGCGGAGCTCGGCCTCTCCCGCAACTCGCTGCGGGAGGCGGTCCGGGCCCTTTCGCTGATCCGCATCCTCGATGTGCGCCAGGGCGACGGCACCTATGTGACCAGCCTCGATCCGCAGCTGCTCCTGGAGGCGCTGAGCTTCGTGGTGGACTTCCACCGGGACGACACGGTGCTGGAGTTCCTCGCGGTCCGCAGGATCCTGGAGCCGGCCGCGACGGCGATGGCCGCCACCCGGATCAGCGAGGCCCAACTGGACGTGCTCAGCTCGCAGTTGGACGCGCTGGGGGCACAGCCCTCGGTGGAGGAGCTGGTCGCCTGCGATCTGGAGTTCCACCGCGGCATCGTGCAGTCGTCCGGGAATTCGGTGCTCTGCTCGCTGCTCGACGGGCTGTCGGGGCCGACGACCCGGGCGCGGGTCTGGCGCGGTCTGACCCAGGAGGACGCGGTCAGCCGCACGCTCCACGAGCACCGGGCGATCGTCTCGGCGCTGCGGGACCGGGACGCGGAGGCCGCGCGGGCGTGGGCGACGGTGCATGTGGCGAGCGTGGAGCAGTGGTTGCGCTCGACGCTGTAGCGCGGAACGGGGCGGGTGGGACTCCTCCCCCGCCCGCCCCGCTCGCCTGCGGGCCTCAGTCCTGCTTCTCGCCGCTCGCGAAGCGCGAGATGACCAGGGCGACGATGATGATCGCGCCGTTGAGGAACTGGTTCCACAGCGCCGGGACACCGCCGAGGGTCATCACATTGACCACCAGCTGGAGCGTCAGCACACCGGTCAGCGCGCCGAACAGCGTGCCTCGACCGCCCTTGAGGCTGATGCCGCCGATGACCGCGGCGGCGAACACCTGGAAGATCCAGCCGTTGCCCTGGGTCGCCGCGACCGATCCGTAGTGGCCGGTGTACAGGATGCCCGCGAAGGCCGCCAGCAGTCCGCCGACGGCGAGCACGATCCAGGTGACCCGGTCCACCCTGATGCCCGCCGCGCGCGCCGCCTCCGGGTTGCCGCCGATGGCGTACAGCGAGCGTCCGTGGCGCAGCCAGGCCAGCGCGGCGCCGCCGACGGCGAACAGCGCGAGGCAGATCCAGACGGCGGCCGGGGCGCCGAGCCACTCGCTCTTGCCGAGGTAGCGGAAGGACTCCGGGACGTCGGTGATGGACTTGCCCTCGGTGATCCCGATGTGCAGCCCGCGCAGCATGGTGAGCATGCCGAGCGTGGCGATGAAGCCGTTGACCCTGAGCTTCAGCATCAGGAAGCCGTTGACCGCGCCGATGACGAGGCCCACCAGCAGGCAGAGCGGGATCGCCGACCAGGTGGGCAGCAGCCCGAGGCCCGCGAAGCGGCCGCCCTCGGCGGGCAGCACCAGCCACATCGCGACGACCGGCGCGATGCCGATCGTCGACTCCAGGGACAGGTCCATCCGCCCGCAGATCAGGATCAGCGCCTGGCCCAGCACCAGCAGGCTCAGCTCGGAGGACTGCTGGACGACGCTGATCAGGTTCTCGGAGGTCAGGAACACCGGCGAGACGATGAACCCGATCACCATCAGCACCAGGATCACCGGCACCAGCGAGAAGTCGCTCCACCTGATCAGTCTGAGCCGGTCCAGGGGCCTTTCGCCGGTCGGGGAGCCCTTGGGCCCGCTGTCGATGCCGTCGGCCGCCAGGGGCCGTACCGTGCCGGTCATTCCCTTTCCCCCACACCTTCCATGGCGGCGACGAGCTCCCCGTCGTTCCACCCGCTTGCGAATGACGCGACCACGCGTCCGTGGAACAGGGCGAGCACCCGGTCGCAGACCCGCAGATCGTCCAGCTCGTCCGAGATGATCACTGCGGCGTTCCCCTCGTCGGCGACCCGTCGTACGACTCCGAGCAGCGAGTCCTTGGACTTGATGTCCACGCCCGCGGTGGGCCGCACCGCCACCAGCACGCTGGGTTCACGGGCCAGCGCCCTGGCCACCACCACCTTCTGCTGGTTGCCGCCGGAGAGTCCGGAGACGGGCTGCTCGGGTCCCTGGGTCTTGATGTCCAGCGAGGCGATCATCGAGCGCGCGAACTCCCTGGTACGGGAGGGCAGTACGGTCCCCCAGGGGCCGAGCTGGTCGGTGACCGTGAGCGTGGCGTTCTCGGCGACGCTGCGTTCCAGGACCAGGCCCTGGTCGTGCCGGTCCTCGGGGATGTAGCCGATCCCGGCGTCCAGCGCGTGCGGCACGCTGCCGGAACGCACGGCCCTGCCGTGCACCCGGACCGTCCCCCCGCCCGCCTTCCGCATCCCGGCCAGGGTCTCGCCCAGCGCCGTGTTGCCGCTGGCCGCGGAGCCGGCCAGGCCGAGCACCTCGCCGGGCCGGACCTCCAGGTCCAGTGGTTCGAACTGGCCAGGGACGGTGAGTCCCTCGGTGCGCAGCACAGGGGCGGCCGACTCGTCCCTCGCCGCCGCGCCGGCACCGTCAGCGTGCCAGGCGGTGGCTCCGGCGGACTGCTCGCCGGTCATCGCCGCCACCAGCTCCGCCTTGGCGATGTCGGCGACGGGGGCGGTCAGCACATGGCGGGCGTCGCGGTAGACGGTGACCGCCGTGCACAGCTCGTACACCTCCTGGAGGTGGTGGGAGATGAAGAGGAACGCCACTCCCTGGCTCTGCAGTTCCCGCAGCTTGTCGAAGAGCCGGCCGATGCCCCGGGCGTCGAGCTGGGCGGTCGGCTCGTCCAGGACGATCAGCCGGGCGCCGAAGGACAGCGCCCTGGCGATCTCGACGAACTGCCGCTGCTCGACGGCGAGATCGCGCGCCCGGGTGCCGGGGTCGACCCGGACGCCGTATTCGGCCAGCAGCCGCTCGGCGCGTCTGCGCAGCTTCCCCCAGCTGATCCAGCGGGCGTTGTCGTCGAAGCGGTTGAGGAAGAGGTTCTCCGCGACGGTCAGGTCCGGGACGACCATGGACTTCTGGTAGACGCAGGCGATCTTCGACTGCCAGGCCGTGGTGTCCCCGAAGGCGGGCGCGGGCTCCCCGCCGAACGCGACGGTGCCCGCGTCCGCCTTGTGGAGTCCGGTCAGCACGCCGACCAGCGTCGATTTGCCGGCGCCGTTGCGGCCGACCAGGGCGTGCGACTCGCCGGGCTGCACGGTGAGCCGCACCCCGTCGAGCGCCACGGTGGGCCCGAAGCGTTTGACAATGCCCGCTGCTTCTACGGCGGGCGGTGCCTTTTCCATCAGATCCCTTCCCAGCGAAGCGCTGCAGTGAGGTCGGTGACCTGCCCCAGGGCAGCGGTCAGGGCTTGGCCGCGCCTCGGCTCCTCGGAGCCGAGGGGGAAGACCTCTCGGCAACGAGAGGGAGGAGTCACGGCTAGCTCTTCTTCTCTAGCTGATTGGCCCACAACTTCGGGTCATCCACGTTGTCCTTGGTCACCAGCGGCGCGGGAAGCTGGTCCTCGAAGCCGTTCGGGATCTTGATGATGTTGGAGTCGTGGTCGGTGGGACCTTCCTTGAAGGTCTTTCCGTCCAGGGCCGCCTTGGCGTAGTACAGCGCGTACTTCGCGTACAGGTCGGCGGGCTGGGAGATCGTCGCGTCGATCTTCCCGGCCTTGATCGCGTCGAACTCCTCGGGGATGCCGTCGTTGGAGATGATCTTGATGTGCCCCGGCGTACCGGCCGGCTTCAGCAGCTTCTTCTGCTCCAGGAGAGCGAGGGTGGGCTGCAGGAAGACACCGCCGGCCTGCATGTAGATCCCGTTGATGTCGGGGTTGGCGGCCAGAGTGGCCTGGAGCTTGGCGGAGGCGACGTCGCCCTTCCAGTCGGTGGCCAGCTCGAAGACCTTGATGCCGGGGAAGTCCTTGTCCATGCAGGTCTTGAACGCCTCGGACCGGTCGCGGCCGTTGATCGAGGAGAGGTCGCCCTGGAACTCGACGACCTTGCCCTTGCCCTTCAGCTGCTCGCCGAGGTACTTGCAGGCGTTGGTTCCGTACGCCTTGTTGTCGGCGCGCACCACCATGTAGATGTTGCCCTTGTCGGGGCGGGTGTCGACGCTGACGACCGGGATCTTCTTCTCGTTCAGCGTGTTGAGCGACTCGGCGATCGCACCGGTGTCCTGCGGTGCCATCACGACGGCCTTGGCGCCCTGGTCGGTGAAGGTCTGCACGTTGGCGACCAGCTTGCCGATGTCGTTCTGCGAGTTGGTCAGCGGCAGCGCCTTGACCTCGCCCGCCTCGACGCCCTTCTCCACGTAGTTCTGGTACGAGTTCCAGAAGTCGCTGTCGCTGCGCGGCAGGTCGATCCCGACCTTCCCGCCGCCCGCGCCGTCGGCGGTGGACTCGCGGTTGCAGCCCGCGAGGGCGGTGACTGCCAGCAGTACGGCGCAGGCCGCCGCACTCGTCGTACGCACTCTCATTGGTGTCCCGTTCCTTTGTGAGTACCGGCTCGGAGCTCTGTCGGCAAAGCGGAGGTGCATGGTGCGCGGGGTGGGCGGGCCGGGTGAAGCGGCTCGGGCCCGCCCGGACGAGAGGCCCCGGCTCCCCCGGTCAGCTCTCGGCGGGGCGCAGCCTGAGCCCCTGCATGCCGCCGTCGACGGCCAGCGCCGTGCCGGTGACCGAGGCGGCGGCGGGGCTCGCGAGGTAGACGATCGCCGCGGCGACCTCGTCGGCCGACACCAGCCGTCCCAGCGGCTGGCGGGCGCCCAGCGCGGCCCGCTCGGCGGCCGGATCGTCGGCCTGGCCGAGGAGCCGGCCGATCCACGGGGTGTCCGCGGTGCCGGGGTTGACGCAGTTGACCCGGATGCCCTCGCGGACGTGGTCGGCGGCCATCGCCAGGGTCAGCGAGAGCACCGCGCCCTTGCTCGCGCTGTACAGGGCGCGCTGCGGCAGCCCGGCGGTCGCCGCGATGGAGCAGGTCTGGGTGATCGACACGGCGCCGGGGCGGTCGGCCGCGGCGCGCCGCAGATGGGGCAGGGCGTGCCGGGCGGTGCGGACCATGCCGAGGACGTTGATGTCCAGGACCCGGGTCCACTCGTCGTCGGCGTTGTCCTCGACGGTGCCGATGGATCCGATGCCGGCGTTGGACACGACGGTGTGCAGTGCGCCCAGTTCGGCGGCGGCCCGGTCGACCGCCTCGCGCACCGCGTCGTCGTCGGTGACGTCCGCCTTGACGGCGAGGACGCCCTCGGGGGCGCCCGCGGTCTCCCGGTCCAGTACGGCCACCCGGGCGCCGCGCGCCAGCAGCATGGTCGCGACGGCGGCCCCGATGCCGGAGGCACCGCCGGTGACCAGGGCTCCCATTCCGTCGAAGTCGCTCGTTCCGGTCATCGGCCGGCCTCCTCGTGGGTGCGGCGGGACTGCCATACGGCGCCCTCCGGGTAGCGGTGTGCGGCGATCGACTCGGGGAGCATCCGGGCGGAGAAGCCCGGGGAGCCCGGCGCGGTGTAGCGGCCCGACTCGATCACGGTGGGATCGGCGAAGTGTTCGTGGAGATGGTCGACGTACTCGATCACGCGGTTGTCCCAGCTGCCGGAGACCGCCACGTAGTCGAACATCGACAGGTGCTGCACCAGCTCGCAGAGTCCGACCCCGCCCGCGTGCGGGCAGACCGGTACGCCGTACTTGGCGGCGAGCAGCAGGATCGCCAGGTTCTCGTTGACGCCCGCGACGCGGGCCGCGTCGATCTGGACGAAGTCGACGGCCCCGGCCTGGAGCAGCTGCTTGAACACGACCCGGTTGGCGACGTGTTCGCCGGTGGCGACCTTGACCGGCTGGCCGGCCCGGACGGCGGCGTGGCCGAGGATGTCGTCGGGGCTGGTCGGCTCCTCGATCCAGTGCGGGTCGTACGGCGCGAGCGCGGTCATCCACTCGACCGCGTCCGACACGTCCCAGCGCTGGTTGGCGTCGACGGCGATCCGGATGTCCGGCCCGACTGCCTCGCGGGCCAGGGCGAGTCTGCGGACGTCGTCGCTCAGGCTGCCGCCGACCTTGAGCTTGATCTGGGTGAAGCCGTCGGCGACGGCCTCCTTCGCGAGCCCGACCAGCTTGTCGTCGCTGTACCCCAGCCAGCCGGGCGAGGTCGTGTACGCGGGGTATCCCTCGGCGCGCAGCCGCTCGGCGCGCTCGGCCCGGCCCGGTTCGGCGGCCCGCAGGATCTCCAGGGCCTCCTCGGGGGTGAGGGCGTCGGTGAGGTAGCGGAAGTCGACGAGGGAGACGAGCTCCTCGGGCGTCATCCCGGCGAGGAATTCCCAGACCGGTCTGCCGGCGAGCTTGGCCGCCAGGTCCCAGGCGGCGTTGACGACCGCGCCGGCCGCCATGTGCATCACGCCCTTCTCCGGGCCGAGCCAGCGCAGTTGCGAGTCGTGGGTGAGCTCGCGGTGCAGTGCGGCGAGATCGGCCGCGGTGCGGGGCACCGGGCGCCCCACCAGATAGGGACGCAGCGTGTCGATGGCGGCGGCCATCACCTCGTTGCCGCGTCCGATGGTGAAACAGAAGCCATGTCCCTCGATGCCGCCACTGCCGCTGTCCGGTCCGTCCGTGCGGTCCTGGACATCGGTGCGCAGTACGACGTAGGCAGCCGAGTAGTCGGGATCGGGGTTCATGGCGTCCGAGCCGTCCAGTTGTTCCGAGGTCGGAAAACGGATGTCGTGGACCTCGAAATCCGTGACGGTCTGACTCATGTGCGCCCCCAGGGGAATAACATCGGACCTCTGTTCTGGTCATCCGATGTATAGCGCCACGAAGACCCAAGAGTCCAGAGTCTGAACGAAATTTACCCACCACAGCTCGGATGTATCCAGGGTCTGATGCCCTGATTCGACCGGTGATACGCCCCCGCGGGCCGGGTTCGCCCGGCTGTGTACGGAGGCTGCGGCGCAAGTGGCCGGAAGCCGTAAGGTTGATGGGTACACAAGGGAACTTCGGAAGGAGGCCTGGGTGATCGAGCTCGAGGGGGTACCCGAGCTGATCGACCCGGTCATGGTGGCCGCGTTCGAGGGGTGGAACGACGCAGGGGACGCCGCCTCCACGGCGGTGGCGCACCTGGACCGGGAGTGGAAGGGCGAGGTGTTCGCGGCGCTGGACGCCGAGGACTACTACGACTTCCAGGTCAACCGGCCGACGCTGTGGCTGGACGGCGGGGTGCGCAAGATCACCTGGCCGACCACCCGGCTCTCCGTGGTCCGCGTCGGCGGGGACAAACCCCGCGATCTCGTCCTGGTCCGCGGTATCGAACCATCCATGCGCTGGCGCTCGTTCTGCAACGAGATCCTGGGTTTCGCCCATGAGCTGGGGGTGGAGATGGTGGTGATCCTGGGCGCCCTGCTCGGCGACACCCCGCACACCCGGCCGGTGCCGGTCAGCGGAGTCACCTCCGACCCGGACCTGGCGCGGACCATGGACCTGGAGGAGACCAAGTACGAGGGGCCGACGGGAATCGTCGGCATCCTCCAGGAGGCCTGCACGCACGCGGGCGTGCCCGCGGTGAGCCTGTGGGCGGCGGTGCCGCACTACGTGTCGCAGCCGCCCAACCCGAAGGCCACGCTCGCGCTGCTGAACCGCCTGGAGGACCTCATCGGTCTGCGCATCCCGCTGGGCGAACTGCCCGAGGACGCGCGCGCCTGGCAGGTCGGTGTCGACCAACTGGCCGCCGAGGACAGCGAGGTGGCCGAGTACGTGCAGACGCTGGAGGAGGCCCGGGACACCGCCGAGCTGCCCGAGGCGAGCGGCGAGGCCATCGCCCGGGAGTTCGAGCGCTATCTGCGCCGCAGGGACATCGGTCCGGGCCAGGCACCGGGCGGGCACGCGACGGAGAGCGGCGAGGCCTCGTACCTGCGCGACACCTCCAGCGGCCGCACCCGGCCGCCGAAGCCGGTCCGCCCCGAGAACGAAGGCGATACGGGCCCCGGCTCGCCGCCCGCGGACGGACCCGGCCGGGAGCCACCGGCCGGCCGGGAGGGCGACGACGGCGGTGACGAGGACGGCCCCCGGGATTCGTCGGAGGACTCCCCGGAGGAGTGACGGGACCGGTGGAGCGCCGGGCGGGTCCGGACACCACCCCCCCGCCCGACCCAGCCTTCTCGTATGCAAAAAACAAAACACCAAAAACCAACACAACACACAAAAAAACAAAAAAA